>DASQOS010000286.1:0-10586 GCA_035644375.1 Rhizobacter sp. | reverse complement strand
CTGTTCTGTGCGATCAGCGCCGCCATCGTGTCGGGCATGTCGTTGCGGATGTTGCCGCCAACGATGGACCACGAGCGGTCGCCCGTCTTGTGCAGGTGGTGCAGGTAGACGGCTTGATGCGCGCGATGGAACGAGCCCAGCCCGAGATGCAAGATCGTGTTCAAGCGAGTCTCACTGGGGCCGCGCTACGGCCTGGCCCTGGCGGTTGAACAAGTGAAAAGATGCCGGTGCGATGTCCAGCCCGACCAGGTCGCCGGGATACAGCGTCGTGCGTGTGTTCTGGCGCGCCACCAGCTGCACGCCCGGCTTGCCGTTGGCGCCGACGCTGGCGTGGATCAGCGTGTCGGCGCCCAGCGATTCGACGAGCTCGACCTGGCCGGCGATCTGGCCCGCACCGGCCGCCCGCACCAGCACGTTCTCAGGGCGCACGCCGATGAAGCCGTCGGGTGCATCGGCCACGCCTGCGGCCAAGCGCAGCGCCGGCAGCTCGGCGGTGTCGATCACGTTCATCTGCGGTGTGCCGATGAACTGCGCCACGAAGCGGTTGGCCGGCCGGTCGTACAGATCGAGCGGCGAGCCGACCTGTTCGATCGCGCCGTCGCGCAACACCACCACGCGGTCGGCCAGCGTCATCGCCTCGACCTGGTCGTGCGTGACGTAAATCGTTGTCGCGCCGAGGTCGCGGTGCAGCTTGGCGATCTCCACGCGCGTCTGGCCGCGCAGCGCCGCGTCGAGGTTGGACAACGGTTCGTCGAACAAAAACACCTTGGGCGCCCGCACGATCGCGCGGCCGATCGCCACACGCTGGCGCTGGCCGCCCGACAGCTCTTTCGGCGTGCGCTGCAGGTAGGGCACCAGGTTCAGGATCTCGGCGGCGCGCTGCACTTTCTCCTGGATCACCGCCTTGTCGATGTTGGCCAGGCGCAGTGCGAACGACATGTTGTCGGCCACGCTCATGTGCGGGTACAGCGCGTAGCTCTGGAACACCATCGCCAGGTCGCGTTTGGACGACGCGAGGCGGGTGATGTCGCGCCCATCGAGCTGCAGGCTGCCGCCGTCGATCTCGGTCAGGCCCGCGATCATGCGCAGCAGTGTGGACTTGCCGCAGCCCGACGGCCCGACGAAGACGACGAACTCGCCTTTCTCGATCGCCAGGTCGATGCCCTTGATCGCGCGCAGCGGGCCGAAGAATTTTTCGACGCCTTTGAATTGGAGGAATGCCATGGTTGGAAACTCCCTACTTGACGGCACCGAAGGTCAGGCCTTGGACCAACTGCTTTTGGCTGAACCAGCCGACCACGACGATGGGCGCGATGGCCATCAGCGACGCGGCCGACAACTTGGCCCAGAACAGCCCTTCGGGGCTGGAGTACGACGCGATCAGCGCAGCCAGCGTGCCGGCCTTGGCCGAACTGAGGTTGAGTGACCAGAAGGCTTCGTTCCAGCTCAGCACCAGGCACAAGAGGCCGGTCGAGGCCAGCGTGCCCATCGCCAGCGGCCGGATGACGTGCACGAACTCGCCCCACACGCCGGCGCCGTCCATGCGTGCCGCTTCGAGGATGTCGGGCGGAATGTCCTTGAAACCCGAATACAGCATCCACACCATGATCGGCAGGTTGGACAGCGTGAACACGATGATCAGCGCGGTCAGCGAATCCAGCAGGCCGCTGGTCTGCGCCAGCACGTAAACCGGCACCAGCGCGCCGACCGCCGGCATCATCTTGGTCGACAGCATCCACATCAGGATGTCGCGTGTTCTGCGGGTGCGAAAGAACGCCATCGAATACGCCGCCGGTGCCGCGATGGCCAGGCCGAGCAGCGTCGACACGAAACTCGTGACCACCGAGTTCTTCGCGTGCAGCAGGTAGTCGCTGCGCAGGTTGACCTCGCGAAAACTCTCCAGCGTCGGCGTGAAAAACGGTTGCGGCGGCACCGAGATGGCCTGCTGCTCGGTCTTGAACGAGGTCAGCACCAGCCAGATCAGCGGGAACACGATCAGCAGCGTGATGCCCCAGGCGAAGAGGGTGCGGACGATGAGTGCGAAGTGCTTCATGCTCAGTCCAGGTTCTTGCCGATCATGCGGATCAGGAACACCGCGGCGATGTTGGCCAGCACCACCGCGAACAGCGCGCCCGCCGACGCCACGCCGACGTCGAAGTTCATCAGCGCCTGCTTGAAGATCAGAAAGGCGAGGTTGGTGCTTTCGTTGCCCGGCCCGCCACCGGTGGTGGTGAAGATCTCGGCGAACACGCTCAGCAAGAAGATCAACTCGATCATCACCACCACCGCGATCGGCCGGCCCAGGTGCGGCAGCGTGAGGAACCAGAACTTCTGCAAGGCATTGGCGCCGTCCATGCCGGCGGCTTCCATCTGGTCGCGGTCCAGCGACTGCAGCGAGGTGATGAAGATCAGGCAGGCGAACGGCAGCCACTGCCAGGCCACCATCAGGATCACCGAGAACAGCGGGTGGTCGGTCAGCCAGTCGACCGGTGTCGCGCCGAAGAACATCGCCACCTGCGCCAGCACGCCGTACACCGGGTTCATCATCATGTGTTTCCACAGCAGCGCGTTGGCCGTGGGCATCACGAAGAAGGGCGAGATCAACAGCACACGCACGATGCCGCGGCCCGGGAAGGGCTCGTTGACGAGCAGCGCCAGCCCGACACCGAACACGACCGTGATCGCGATCACCGAACCGAGCAGCAGCAGCGTGTTCAGCACCGACGGGCCGAAGTCGGGGTCGGTGACGAAGTACGTGAAGTTCGCCAACCCGATGAACTCTTTCTCGCCGGGCTGCATCAGGTTGTAGCGCACGGCCGAGAAGTACAGCGTCATCAGCAGCGGCACGATCATCCAGAGGAAGAGCGTGACGACAGCCGGCACCATCAGCGCGCGTGGCAGGAATCGATTCAGATTCATCGTGTTCACCGTGGCCGCATGCGAGGCAGCCGCAACGCTGCCCCTCGTGCTCGGAGTCAGTTCACTTGTAGTAGCCACCTTTGCGCATTTCCCGGTCAGCCGCCATCTGGCTGGTCTTGAGCGCCTGCTCGACCGAGGTCTTGCCCGACAGGGCCGCACTCATCTGCTGACCGACCGCCAGGCCGATGGCCTGGAACTCGGGGATGGTGGCGAACTGCACACCGACATACGGGCTCTTGGGCAAGGTGCTGTCGGTCGGGTTGGCACTGTCGATGGCCTTCTTCTCGGCCTCGGCGAACTTCGCGGCCTTCTGGAACTCGGGGTTGGCATAGGTCGATTTGCGCGTGCCGGTCGGCACCGCAGCCCAGCCCTTCTCCTTGGCGACCAGATTGATGTAGTCCTTGGAGGTGGCCCAGTTGACGAACTTCTGCGCTGCATCGGCGTTCTTGGTGCCGGCCGGAATGCCCAACGCCCAGGCCCACAACCAGCTCGCGCCTTTTTGTGTGGCCTTGTAAGGCCCTTGCGCGAAGGCCACCTTGTCGGCCACCTTGCTCTGCTTCGGATCGGTGATGAACGAGGCGGCGATCGTCGCGTCGATCCACATGCCGCACTTGCCTTCGTTGAACAGCGCCAGGATCTCGTTGAAGCTGTTGGCGCTCGACCCGGGCGGGCCGTACTTCTTCAGCAGGTCGACGTACATCGTGATGGCTTCTTGCCAGGGCTTGCTCTCGAGCTGCGGCTTCCACGACATGTCGAACCACTGCCCGCCGAAGCTGTTGACCATGGTCGTCACGAAGGCCATGTTGTCGCCCCAGCCCGGCTTGCCGCGCAGGCAGATGCCGTACACACCGGCCTTCGGGTCGTGGATCTTGGCGGCGGCGTCGCGCACCTGGTCCCAGGTCGGGCGTTCGGCGAAGCTGATGCCGGCCTTGTCGGTCAGGTCCTTGCGGTACATCAGCATCGAGCTTTCGCCGTAGAAGGGCACGGCGTAGAGCTTGCCGTCGACCGACAGGCCGTTGCGCATGGCCGGCAGCAGGTCGTCGACGTCGTAGGACGCATCGGGCTTGATCTCTTGCAGCCAGCCTTTTTTGCCCCAGATCGGCGTCTCGTACATGCCGATGGTCATCACGTCGAACTGCCCGCCCTTGGTCGCGATGTCGGTGGTCACGCGCTGGCGCAGCACCCCTTCTTCGAGCGTGACCCACTTGAGCTTGATGTCGGGGTAGGCCTTCTCGAACTGCGGCGTGAGCTTCTGCATCTCGATCATGTGGCCGTTGTTGACGGTCGCGATCACCAGGTCGGTGGCCGAAGCCGCGGTGCCGAACGCCAGGCCCAACGCGATGGCCAGAAGGGGCTTGATCTTCATGGAGGTCTCCTGTCAGTTTTTGGTTTTCCGGCGTCGCCGTCGTGCGCGTCGCGCAGACGGCAAAGATAAGCGCCGCGCGCGTCGCACCTGATACTTTTGCCGTGGGCATCTATACCTCTTTGTACAGAGTGGCTAGGATTTGCCCTAGGTTCTGGACATTGCGTACAGGCTCCTAGACCAACTGCAATTTTTGAAGCTCTGGCGCGAAGGCTTTCTTGACGAGCAGCCGGAAGCCTGCCGGTGTCGGATGAAGCTCGTTGGCCCACCATCGGTCCTTGGCATCGGCCTCGTTGGGCAGCGTGCCCGCGGAGCGCACGGCGACGAGGGGTCCCAAGGCCTTGTCTTTTTTCAGCAGCAGTTGCGCTTTGCGCAGCCGATTCACCAGTTCCTTGAACAGCTCCGGGCGCAAGGTCTCGGGGACCTTGGGCACTTTGGCTTGGTCCATCGGGGCTTGCAGCCAGTCCGCCGGCCCGAACACGCCCTCTCCGGTGGGCCAAGCGTAGTCGTAGTTGTGCATGAGCACGGGTGCCGCCGCGTTGTACGCGCGGAATCTCAGGATGAGCTCTCGGTACGCGCCCATGATCTTGGCAATGATCGCGTCCGGCTGGCCTGCGCGGAAGCAGTCGGCCGGGGCCTGGGCCTGGCTGCAGTCGTCCTGGAGAAGGCGCAGGAAGTCGCTCATGCCGGCAATGTCGTTGCCGCCGCCGCTGAGCATCAGCGCCTGGATGCCGCTGCCATACATCTTGAATCCGAAGTCGATGTCTTTTCGGTACGTGTCGCTCCACTGGGCGGCTTCGGCACCGTTGTAGCCGACCACGACAAAGGTCTGCGCAGGAAAGGCGCCGCCGAGCTCGACCGCAAGATTGTCCATGGGGTACCAGAACCATGAATCGCCAATCATCAGAACCGAAGGGGTGGCTCCGTCAGACAGCGCGCCATGCACCCCCCAATACACGTTTGACATCGGTTTCTCCATTCAGTGTCGATGGACGCAGCGATCCGCCACCGGTTCGGCGCAGGCCGCGCCGACTCAGGCCGGCGGCTTCTTCTTGCGTTTGGCCTTGGCGCGCGCGGCCTCGTCGGCAAACGGATTTGAATCCTTTTTGGCCGCCGCGGCCCACGCCGGCCGCGGCGGCGCATTGACGTCGGGAAAGAACATCAGGCGCCGATTGTTCTTGTAGCTGCCGGGTTCAAAATTCGGCTTGATCCAGGTGGCGGTCGCATCGAGCTCGAGGGGATTTTTCTTGCTGCCTTGCTTGGCGATCTTGTTGATCGCGTCGCGCGCAAAGAAGTGCCGGAAGATCCGATCGAATTCGGTGAGGCAGATGTCGGCGACGCGCTTGTCGCCGCGAATCAACAGCATGTTCTCGTCGTTGGCGATCAACGAGGCCTTCGAGAAATTGGCGGAGCCGGAGCAGATCAGTGGATCGTCGGACATCGGGTCGATGAGCAGCAGCTTCGAGTGCACGAAGAACACATGCCCGCTGTTGACGGGCCGCGCGAGTTCTTCATCGATGAACCACCGGTCGAGCGGTGAATTGGGAATGGGGACCACCTTGCCGCCGCCGGCCTTGTACTTGATGAAGCTCTTGCCCAGGATCTCGCCATTCGAGAAGGCGAGCTTGCCGGCGTTGGCTTTCTCGGCGGCAGCAACTTCCTTGCTCGGCGGGTCTTCCAGAATGACCAGGCGCAGGCTGTCGCGGGGCGCGGCGAGGCCCTTCAATATCGCCGGGGCCACCGAGAACGGGATGGTCATCATCGTCAACACGGCCGCGTCGTCGATGCGTTGCGCATACCAGTCGAGCATGTTCTCGGCCACGCGCGGCGAGAAAAAGGGTGTCTGGGAACCCTTGGCGGGCGCGTTCGGCGGATTCGGCGTCAGCGCGACCGCGCCGGCCACCGCGTGCGACAGCGTCAAGTCCTCGGACAGGTCGGCCCAGTAGTCCAGATAGGTCTGGGCCAGCGTCTCGTCGTGCACCAGATGGCCGACGTTGGTCTGGCCGAAGAAGCCGGTGCTGGTGAAGTTGGTCGAACCGGTCCAGACCGAACGCGGTTGGCCGCCGCTGAGCTTGACGATGAACTTGTTGTGCGGAATCTTGGTTCGCGTCCGCTTGAAAAGTACCTGCACCGTCTTGCCGGCGAGCTTGGCGGTCTCCGGCAAGCCGGCGTCGGCGATGGCCTGGACGTTCGGGTCCTTGGGCTTCTTGGTGTCGTGGTACACGATGCGCACATCGACCCCGCGGTCCAGGGCTTCGCGCAACGCGTTCAAGACCGGGCCATAGGTGAATTCGTAGGCGCTCACCCGAAGGCCTTCGCCCTTTTGCGCCGCATGAATGAAGTCAAGGCAGGCCTCGGCCAAACCGCGCGACAGCCACTTGACTTCGGGGTCGAGGATCTGACCTGCCGCGTCCACCAGCTTGAACATTTTCGGCGTGACCGGCTTGTTCTCGAACTGCAGCGCGAGCGCGTGGCTGGCGATGGCGCCGCGATTGAACCAGACGCCATGATGACCGTCGTCTTCTTGTTCGGTGCGGATGGAGATGTCGACGCTGTGGCGCTCTTCGAGCGCGCCCACCTTGCCGTAGAGCGCGACGATCTTGAAGC
Source organism: Rhizobacter sp. (assembly GCA_035644375.1). Taxonomy (GTDB): domain Bacteria; phylum Pseudomonadota; class Gammaproteobacteria; order Burkholderiales; family Burkholderiaceae_C; genus Rhizobacter. Next base: position 3,697 of record DASQOS010000286.1, on the reverse strand, counting down.
TGTGCTCGGTGTCGGGTTCGACGGCGTAGTCGGACCACAGAAAGGTTTGAAACGGGTGCTGGCGGCTCGAGTAGCTCGCGCCCTTGACCGGGGCCGGCACCAGACTCGGAAAGTACTTGATGCCGCTGAGCCAGGCCGCCGCCGCCATGCTGCCCTTGACCCGGTGCTGGATGGCGAAACCTTGTAGGCCGGGGTGCACCTTCGGGTCGAGGTCCCAGGCCATCAACACGACCCGGGTGCCGGCGATGGCCCGGGCCGACAAGACACCGGATTTCTTGAAAGCACGCATGCGTTTCTCTCTGGAGGTGTTCGCGGTTCGGGTTCGCGGTTCTGCGATGGCGGTGAACGCTACGCGCCGCGCCGCGCCTTGTCATTCATTCTTTTGATGAGGGCGCTTTGGCAACACGCTGCAGCCAGCGGTCGATGCGTCACATTGCTGTCGCAATGGACGCGGCCACGGATGGTTCAGGCCTCCGGCTTGCGTGGCCTGGGCTTCAGCAAGCCTTGGCAGGTGGCGCGCTGCTGCGTGTCGTCCGCCGGCAAGCCCGCGCACACGCTGTCCAGCTGCGCTTGCAGCCGCAGCATCGCGGCGCGGTGGCCGCGCGATTTGTTCCAGTCTTGCAGCCGCGTGCCCACGCGCTGCAGCGAACGGGCGCTGCGTTCGTAGAACGCGTTCTGCTGCGCGGCGGCTTCGGCGAACAGCTGCTGTGCCGTGCGCTCGATGCGTGCCTCGTCTTGCGGTGTGAGTTCGATCAGCGTGCTGACATAGCTTGCGCCCCACTGCAGCCGCGTGGCCGGTCCTTCGGCCGTGCCGAAGGCCTGTTCCGACCAGCGCAGCGCCCCGGCCTGGTCGCCACGGCGCTTGGCGTTGCCGGCCAAGGCCGACATCAGGTAGTACGGTGCATGGCTTTTGGCCAGGTTGGCTTGCAGCAGCGCTGACGCTTCGTCCATCAGCCCGGCCTGCTCCAGCAGGTAGGCGGCGGTCGGGATGACGGCCTGGCGTTCGTAGCCGTCGCTGATCTCGCGGTCCATGCGCGCGCTGTGTTCGATCACATCGGCCAGCAGCGCGGGCGAGAAGCTGGGTTTGGCCTTGGCAGGCGCATCGATCTTGGCCAGGTCGACGCGCGCCAGCAGCGCCGTGAGCCGGTCGGCGCGCGACAGCGCGGCGTCGTTCTGCAGCGTGGTCAATGCGCTGTCGAACCTGCCGACCAGTGACGCGCGCTCGGGCGATTTCGTGGCGCTGGTGGCTTTGACGATGGCGGCGGCGCTGTTGGTCAGCACATCCATCTGCGCGCGTGCGGCAGCGGTGTCGGCCAGCAGCGCTTGCAGGCGTTGGCGCGCGGCAGCGTCGGGCGGGGGCGCCGGGTCATGTTCGCCGGCCGCCGCCGCGGCCTTGAGCATCAGCCGCGTCGCGATCTCGGTCAGCTCGGGCGGGCACTGCGCGGCGAGTTGCTTCAACAGCGCCGGGATCTGGGCCGGGGCGAGCCATTGCGCCTCGTCGGTGTCCCACGCATAAAAGGCCAGCAGGCGCCAGTCGTTGTCACTCAGGTGTCGGGCGGACGCGCCGCCGGCCCGCGCGTCGGCCAGCAGGTCTTTGACGGAGCGCTGTGCGTTCATGCCCAGCGTCAGCAACTGCGTGTACTGCGCCGCGTCCACTTCGCCGGGAAGGCGCGTCAGTTCAACGCCTTGCGGACTGAACAGCACGAGCGTCGGGTAGCCGTTGACCTTGAAGCGCGCGCCGAGTTTTTGCGCGCCCGGGCTGTCGCCATCGACGTACACCGGCACGAAGGCACGCGTGCGCTCGATGACGTCTTGGCGGTTGAACAGCGTGGCCGTCAGCTGGTTGCACGGCGGGCACCATGCGGCGCCCCAGTAGACGATCAGCGGCTTGTGTTCGGCCCGGGCCTGGGCGAACGCGGCAGTCACATCGGTTTCGCTGGCAGCGTGACGCCATGCGATGGCGCTGCGGGCCGACGCCAACGGCGCCGAGGCGGCGGAGGCCGTCGAGGGCGCCGGGTGGTTTGGCGAGCAGGCGCTGAGCGCGGCAGCCGCGATCGCAACAAGGCAAGCAGCGCCGGCGCGCATGCGCCAGGCCGGCAGGGCGCCGGCCCTGCGGTTCAATCGCTGGCTTGCACCCACTGTTCGTCGACCAGCAGTTCGTGCGGCTTGAACTGGGCCTTGTAGGCCATCTTGTTGCTCTCGCGTATCCAGTACCCGAGGTACAGGTGGCGCAGCTTGAGCAAACGGGTCTGTTCCATTTGCCACATCACGTTGTAGGTGCCGTAGCTGGTGCGCGCCTCGGGCTCGTAGAACGTGTACACGGCAGACAAGCCGTCGTTGAGGATGTCGAGGATGGACACCATCTTCAGCGCGCCCAGGCCGTCGAGCGAGGGCTCGCGGAACTCCACCAGGCGCGAGTTGACGCGCGTCTGCAGCAGGAACTGCGTGTACTGGTCGATGCTGTCGTTGTCCATGCCGCCGCCGCTGTGGCGGCCCGCCTGGTAGCGCAGGTAGAGCTGGTAGTGCTCGGGCACGAAACACAGGCGCAGCACGCGTGCTTGCAAGTGCCGGTGTGCCTTCCAGGCGCGGCGTTGGCTGCGCGTGGGCTCGAAGGTCTTGACCGGCACGCGCAGCGGCACGCACGACTTGCAGCCGTCGCAGTAGGGGCGGTAGGTGAACATGCCGCTGCGCCGAAAACCGTTGGCCACCAGGCCCGAGTAGGCGTCGGCATGGATCAGGTGGCTGGGTGTGGCCACCTGCGAGCGAGCCATCCGGCTCGACAGGTAGCTGCACGGGTAAGGGGCCGTGGCATAAAACTGCAGCGAGGAAAGCGGAAGCTCTTTCGGGTGGGTCACGGCACGGGTTCCTGCACGGGCTCAGCGTCGTCGAGGTGAGCCCACTGAGCCGGATGATAGGACCATTCGACGACAGGGGGCTCCTTCAGACGTGGGGGCAGCGCGCGTTCGAACTCGGCCCTTGGGATCTCGCGCGCGCCCAGCGAGGCGAGGTGGCCGGTGCGTTGCTGGCAATCGATCAGCGTCATGCCGTTGTCACGGCAAAAACACACCAGCGCGGCCATCGCGATCTTGGATGCATCGGTTCGGTGCGAGAACATCGACTCGCCGAAGAACATGCGGCCCAGGTTCACGCCGTAGAGCCCGCCGACAAGCTCGTTGTCGATCCAGGTCTCGACGCTGTGCACCACACCGAGCCGGTGCCAGCGCACGTAGGCCTCGACCATCTCCGGCACGATCCAGGTGCCGGCCTGGCCCTCGCGTGGTGCGCTGGCGCAGGCGGTGATCACGTCGCGGAACGCACTGTCGATGCGGATCGCGCAATTGGGGTTGTGGTTGAAATGGCGCACGGTCTTGCGCAGTGAGCGAGAGAGTTTGAACTCGGCGACCGGCAAGACCATGCGCGGGTCGGGCGACCACCACAGGACGGGTTGGCCTGGGCTGTACCAGGGGAAGACACCTTTGCGGTAGGCCTCGGTGAGGCGCGCCGGTGTCAGCTCGCCGCCGGCGGCCAGCAGGCCTGGTGCGTCGGAGCCTGCGGGTAACGCGAATCGGGTGTCGGGGAGGGGGACGGTGGGGTTGTCTACCCAGGTGATCACGGAGGGGGCTCCTTTGGTTTATGGATCGTAAACGGGCTGGAGGGGCGGGGGTCTTTTTGCTTTTTGTTTTCTTCCATCTGCGAT
>DASQOS010000285.1:0-3104 GCA_035644375.1 Rhizobacter sp. | reverse complement strand
TTCTCGACAGGTGGATGATTCACCTTGGCATGCTCTTCACGCTTCCCAGCAGGCCCACGTCCAGCGCCTTCAGCTGCTGGCAGGACTCGCCGAGCCGCTCCAGCCACTTTCGCGAAGCCTGTTGCAAGGCCTGCTCGTAGGCACGATCGAAATCCGCAATCCACTTGATGACCTGAAGCGCGACTTCCCTGTCTTTGCCCGCCTGAATGCGAAGGACGGCCTGTGCGTCGGGTGGACCCGCGTGGGCTGAAAATCGGTCGTTGGCGGCATCAACCAGGCGGCTGCGGTTCTCGATGGCCTCGAACGCTTCGGTCACACTGCGCAGCCCTTCCATCACCAGCGCGTCAGCCTCTGTGCGACGCCGAACCTCGCGCTTTGCCGCAGCCTGCGAGTCGGAGTTCCCGAGCACGTGGTCCTTGTCCGGCCCTTTGACCGGCCCCGAGCGTTCAGTCGGCTTGTTCATTTCTCAACTTTCGGTTTTCGAGGATTGCCACCGCCTGCGTGACGGCACCGCGAGCACAGATCTCTACACGTTGATTCAGAGCTCTACCGCCCTCCTCGTTTGACTGACGGTCCATGGGCCTGTTGACGTGTGGCGCCAGTTGAACGCGCGCAGACAGGCTTTTGCCAACGTAGAACTACGCGAGGTTCCATTCATATGGGGGGGGATACTCGGGCCGGATGGGCTGCAGGCGCGGCTGTTGACGCCGCAGGGCGCGAAAACAAGCCAGGGTTTGTGGCTCGGAGCTGGCATTTCGACGCCAATTCAGGCAAGTCGGTGCCGAGATCTTGAAGTCAGGACTTCACGTGGCCTTGTCCCAACTCTTCCCGGGTTTCACGCGCCGTTTCATTCAAACGGACGACGCCGTCGCCACCGCCTGTCTCGTCGGTGGCACGGGGTCGCCCATCCTCTTGTTGCATGGTCACCCGCAGACCAGTGCGATGTGGCACCGGGTTGCGCCGGTGCTGGCCCGGCAGCACAGCGTCGTGATGGCCGACCTTCGCGGCTATGGCGACTCCGGCAAGCCGCAGGGCTTGCCCGACCACTCCAACTACACCAAGCGGCGCATGGCACACGACCAATTGCGCTTGATGAGCGAACTTGGTTTCGAGAGCTTCGCCGTCCTGGCCCATGACCGCGGCGCTCGTGTCGCGCATCGCCTGGCGATGGATGCCCCGACACGCGTGCAACGCCTGGTCATGCTGGATGTCGCACCGACGCTGGCCATGTATGAGGGCACCGGAGAGGCTTTCGCACGCGGCTATTGGCATTGGTTCGCCTACATCCAGCCCGGCGAGTCGCCCGAGCGATTCATCAGGGACAACCCAAGCTACATCGATGAATTCATGGGAGCGCGCAGCGCGGGTCTGGCCCCGTTCGACACCGTGGCGCTGTCGGAATACCGGCGCTGTGTCGCGCTTCCCGGTGCGGCACATGGCATTTGTGAGGATTACCGCGCGACCGCCGGACTGGATTTGGCGATGGACAGAGGGGACCGGGAAGCCGGCATCAAACTCCAGCCGCCGGCCATGGTGTTGTGGGGCGAGCAAGGGGTCGTGCACCAGTGCTTCGACCCGCTGCTCGAATGGCAGCGTGTGGCCAGCGATGTGGTCGGTGAATGCATGCCCTGTGGCCACTACATTGCCGAGGAAGCACCCGAAGCGCTTCTTGAACGGATTGCGCCGTTCTTCGCCTGACAAGAAGGCTCGGCGCCGCGGCCCCTGCGCCACTCCGAACGCGCAGTGAACCGGGTCCGTCCCGCAACAGCATTTCACGGCACCCGCAGGGCTTCCGAGCCCACGCAAAAACGCGCCGGGATTCACACCGGCGCGACGCAAGGTGTCACACGCCGATGCGGCAAACGCCGTCATGGCGACGCTTCACGCACCGAGCTTCTTGCGGATGGCTTTCAGTTCGCGTGCACTGGCGATCGGCGGGGGATAGCGCATCTTCAGCGCGTCGAGGGTGTCGGCGAGCACCTGCGAGACGATGAGCCGGGCATTCTTCTTGTCGTCTGCGGGCACCACATACCAAGGTGCGTGCCGTGTGCTGGTGGCACCGAGGCAGGCCGCGTAGGCATCCATGTACTGCGGCCAGTGCTCGCGCTCGGCGATGTCGGCGAGGCTGAACTTCCAGTTTTTCTCGGGATCGTCCAAGCGCGCCAGGAAGCGCCGGCACTGTTCCTCTTTCGACAGGTGCAGAAAGAATTTGACGACGTGGGTGCCGTTGCGTTGCAGATGCTGCTCGAAGCCGTTGATCGACTCGCAGCGGTCCGGCCAGAAGCTCGGCGCATCGAGCAATTCCTGGGGCAAGGCTTGGGCACGCAGAATTTCCGGGTGCACACGCACGATCAGCACCTCTTCGTAGTACGAGCGATTGAAGATCCCGATGCGGCCGCGCTCGGGCAGGCAGGTGCCGCTGCGCCACAGAAAGTCGTGGTCGAGCTCCTGTCCGCTGGGGTGCTTGAAGCTGAAAACCTGGCAGCCCTGCGGGTTGACGCCGGACATCACGTGCTTGATCGCGCCGTCCTTGCCCGCGGCATCCATGGCCTGGAAGATCAGCAGCAGCGCGTAACGGTTGTGCGCATAGAGCAGGTTCTGGCGCGCGCTGAGCTTGGCAACGTGTGTCGTCAATGTGCTTTCATAGTCGCGTTTGGACGCATACAGAGGCTGCACACGCGTCGGCCAATCGCTCAGGTCGACCGCCGTGCCCGGCGCAACGCGAAATCTTCGGGTGTCGATTTTCATGCTCCGCACTATGGGCTCAGTTCGGCGACGGCGCAACGCTTCTGGCTATTCTGTCCAGACAACGGTAGGCTCGGGCGGCCTGTGCTGCGAGGGTCCAGAACCGATATGACAGAAGAGATGCGGACGTCTTCATGCTGGACGACCTGACCCTCGTGCACTGGCTCACGCTGCACGGTCTGATCACTGCGGCGACCGTGTTGATCTACGTCATCAACTCGCACGTGATGCGCCAGCGCCGCTCGCCCACGGCGGCGATCGCATGGATGCTGTTCATCTTGCTGATGCCCTACCTGGCCTTGCCGGCATTCTTGCTGTTCGGCTCGCGCAAACTGGCGCGTCCGCTGCCCAGTCCCCGG
>DASQOS010000284.1:0-3156 GCA_035644375.1 Rhizobacter sp. | reverse complement strand
CCGTCGGTGAGTTGAATCTCGCCGCCCACGCCGCGCGGCTGGTTGGCGATTTCATGGAACACGCCAGGCGTCAGGATGTAGCGGCCGGCGACGCCAAGGAGCGAGGGCGCCTTGTCCGGCGCCGGTTTCTCGACGATGCGGCTCACGTCCATCATGCGGTCGTTGACCTGCGTGCCGGCCACGATGCCGTAGCGCCGGGTCTGCTCTGCCGGCACTTCTTGCACCGCCAGGATGGACACGCGCCATTCGTTGAATTGTTCCGACATCTGTTGCAAAACCGGCTTCTCGCCGACCATCAGGTCGTCGGCCAGCAACACGGCAAACGGCTCGTTGCCCACCAGGCGCCGTGCGCACAGCACCGCATGGCCAAGGCCCAGCGCCTGCGGCTGGCGCACGTAGATGCATTCCATGTCGGCCGGCTTGACGCTGCGAACCACGTCCAGCAACTCTTGCTTACCCGCCTGTTCAAGGGCTACCTCGAGCTCGAAGGTCATGTCAAAGTGATCTTCAATCGGGCGCTTGTGTCTGCCGGTGACGAAAATCATTTCGCGCACCCCTGCGGCATACGCTTCTTCCACCGCATACTGAATCAGGGGCTTGTCGACCACAGGCAGCATTTCTTTGGGCTGGGCTTTGGTAGCCGGCAGAAAACGGGTTCCCAGACCCGCCACCGGAAAAATCGCCTTGGTCACTATCATTTTTTACAATCCTTTTTAAAGGTTGATGCTTCAAAACATTGTGTCATGCAGGCCGTCACACACCTGTGGAAATGGCCAAAACGCATGGATGTGCTGATCGTTGAACCCCTGGAAGCCGAAGTCGTGCAATGGCTCGACTCCCGCTACTCGCTGCGTTATGCGCCCGAACTGGCCCGCGACCAGCGAGAGTTTCGCCAAGCGCTTTACAACGTCAGAGCATTGATCGTGCCGTCGACCTTGGCGCTGGACCCCCAGACCTTGCACTATGCCCCGCTGCTGCGGGCGGTCGGGCGGGTCAGCGGCGGCGCCGAGAACATCGATCTGGACGCCTGTTCACGCGCCGGCATCGAAGTGGTTCGCAGCCTCACGGCCACGGCCCAGGCCGAGGCCGAGTTCATGATCGGCGCGCTGTTGTCGCTGCTGCGCCGCGTGCCGGTGGTCGGGTCCGACGGCACCTTGGTCGGCCGTGAACTGGGCGCTTGCACAGTCGGGCTCATTGGCATGCCGCCGGCGGCCAAGTCCATCACCTCGATGCTCAGCGGTTTCGGCTCCAAGACCGTGGGCTACGACCCCTCTTTGCACGCCAGCGACAGCGTCTGGAACCGCTGGCGCGTCACGCCGCTGGGCCTGCGCGAGCTGCTGGAAACCGCCGACGCGGTGTGTGTGCAGTTGAGCTACTTCAGCCGCTACCGGGGTCTGCTCGGCGATCGCTTCCTGCCGTTTTGCAAACCCAATCAGGTGATCGTCAGCGTGGCGCATTCGGGCGTGTTCGATGAGCGCGCGCTGGCCGAGGTGCTGACCAGCGGCCGCGTCGCTGCCGCTTGGCTCGACAGCCTGGAACCTGGCGCGCTCGACGAGGGGCGTCCGCTGCACGGCATGGACACGCTGCAGATCACGCCGCGCGTGGCCAGCACCACGATCGAGTCGCGCCTGCGCAGCGCCTGGGCCGTGGCGCGGCGCATCGATGAATTGCTCGCCGCATCACCCCCCGGACCGCGCGAATTCAGGACGACGGACCCAGGCGTTCCGCTTGATGCTGCAGCCGATTCAACGTCGCAGTGAATTCGGCGATGCGCTGCCTGACCTGATCGACCACTGCCGGCTTGGCGCGCGAGACGAAGGCCTCGTTGGACAGCTTGGCCTGCTCTTTGGCGAGCTCGCCCTGCTGGCGCGCGATCTCTTTTTCCAGGCGCAGCTTCTCGGCAGCCACATCGATTTCGACGTGCAGCGACAAGCGTGAATCGCCTTGATTGGTCACCGGTGACTGACTGGTCGCTGCATTGAAAGACGACTCGTCGTCGAACACCTTCACCTCCGACAGCTTGCCCAGCGCCTTCAACAGTGGCGCCGCCTGTTGAAGGAACGCGGTGTTGCCGAACGCATTCAGCGGCACGCGTTGTGCCGGTGACAGCGACATCTCGCTGCGCAGGTTGCGGCAGGCGCCGACCAGCGCTTTCAGTTGCCCCATCCAGGCGACCGCGTCGGCATCGATGCGATCGAGCTGTGCCTTCGGGTAAGGCGCGGTCACGAGGCTCTGTTCGGAGCCAGCGGCCTTGCGTCCGGCCATCGGCGCCACCACGTCCCACAGCTCGGCGGTGATGAACGGCGTGATCGGGTGCAGCAGGCGCAAGGTCGTCTCTAGCACGCGGATCAGCGTGCGGCGCGTCGCGCGCTGCTGCGCCTCGCTGCCGGTCTGGATCTGCACCTTGGCGAGTTCGATGTACCAGTCGCAGTACTCGTCCCAGACGAACTGGTAGATCGCATTGGCGACGTTGTCGAGGCGGTACTCGGCAAAGCCTTGTTCCACTGCCGCTTCCACGCGCTGCAGTTCGCTGGTGATCCAGCGGTCGGCCTGGCTGAAACTCAGGTAGCCGTGTGCGGGTCCGCCGACCGCGCATTCTTCTTTCGTGTGTTCTTTCAGACCGCAGTCCTGGCCTTCGCAGTTCATCAACACGAACTTGGTCGCGTTCCAGAGCTTGTTGCAGAAGTTGCGGTAGCCCTCGCAGCGCTTGGTGTCGAAATTGATGTTGCGGCCCAGGCTCGCGTAGCTCGCCATCGTGAAGCGCAGCGCATCGGCGCCATACGCCGGCATGCCTTCGGGAAATTCCTTCTTCACGCGTGCCGCCACCTTGGGCGCGGTCTCGGGCTTGCGCAGGCCGACGGTGGATTTCTGCACCAGCGTGTCCAGGTCCACGCCTTGGATCAGGTCCACCGGGTCGAGCACGTTGCCTTCGGACTTGCTCATCTTCTTGCCTTCGCTGTCGCGCACCATGCCGTGGATGTACACGGTCTTGAAGGGCACGCGGCCGGTGAAGTGGGTCGTCATCATGATCATGCGAGCGACACAGAAGAAAATGATCTCGTAGCCGGTGACGAGCACGCTCAACGGCAGGAACAGCTCGAGCTCTTTCGTCTGCGCCGGCCAGCCCAGCGTCGAGAACGGCACCAGCGCCGACGA
>DASQOS010000283.1:0-5112 GCA_035644375.1 Rhizobacter sp. | reverse complement strand
AATGAACTCCACCGCGTATTCCAGCGTGAGGATGATTGGCGGCGTGATCTTGATCGCGTCTTCCTTGCCCGACACGCGGAAGTTCGTGAGCTGCTTGCCGCGCACCGCGTTCACGACCAGGTCGTTGTCGCGGCTGTGGATGCCCACGATCATGCCTTCGTACACCGGATCGCCGGCCTTCACGAACATGCGGCCGCGGTCGTCCAGCTTGCCCAGCGAATAGGTCACCGCCTCGCCGTCGTCCTGGCTGATCAGCACGCCTTGCTTGCGGCCTTCGATCTCGCCCTTGTAGGCCTCGTAGCTGTCGAAGATGTTGCTGATGAGGCCGGTGCCGCGCGTCAGGTTCATGAACTCGTTCTGGAAGCCGATCAGGCCACGCGCCGGAATGCGGTATTCCAGGCGCACGCGGCCGGTACCGTCGGGTTCCATGTTGACCAGCTCGGCCTTGCGTTCGCCGAGCGCCTGCATCACGGCGCCCTGGTGCTGGTCTTCGACGTCGGCGGTCACCAGCTCGATCGGCTCGTGGCGTTCGCCGTTGACCTCGTGGAACACCACGCGCGGCTTCGACACGGCCAGCTCGTAGCCTTCGCGGCGCATGGTTTCGAGCAGGATGGTCAGGTGCAATTCGCCGCGGCCCATCACTTCGAAGATGCCGTCTTCGTCGGTGTCCTTGACCTTCAGCGCGACATTCGATTGCAGCTCGCGGTCGAGGCGGTCGCGGATCTGGCGGCTGGTGATGAACTTGCCTTCACGACCGGCCAGCGGCGAGTTGTTGACGCAGAAATTCATCGTCAGCGTCGGTTCGTCGACCATCAGCATCGGCAGCGGCTTCGGGTCGTCGACGCTGGTCAGCGTCACCCCGATGCCGATGCCTTCGATGCCGTTGATCAGCACGATGTCGCCCGGACCGGCTTCGGTGGCTTGCTTGCGCTCCAGACCTTCGAACTTCAGCACCTGGTTGACGCGTGCCTTGAACGGCGTGCTGTCGGGACCGCTGTACACGGCCACTTCCTGCATCGGCTTCAAGGTGCCCTGGTTGACACGGCCGATGCCGATGCGGCCCACATAACTCGAGTAATCGAGCGAGCAGATCTGCAGCTGCAGCGGGTCCTCGGGGTTGCCTTCGTGCGCCGGCACGTGTTGCAGCATCGCGTCGAACAGCGGCGCCAGGTCGGTGCCGAGCGCGCCGCCCTCGAGCGTGGCCCAGCCGTTCAGGCCGGAGGCGTAGACCACCGGGAAATCAAGCTGCTGCTCGGTGGCGCCGAGTTTGTCGAACAGGTCGAAGGTGGCGTTGATCACATAGTCGATGCGTGCGCCGGGGCGGTCGACCTTGTTGACGACGACGATGGGTTTCAGGCCCAGCGCAAGCGCCTTCTTGGTGACGAAACGGGTTTGCGGCATCGGTCCTTCGACCGCGTCGACCAGCAGCAACACGCTGTCGACCATCGACAGCACGCGTTCCACCTCGCCGCCGAAGTCGGCGTGCCCCGGGGTGTCGACGATGTTGATGTGGGTGCCCTTCCACTCGACCGCGCAGTTCTTCGACAGGATCGTGATGCCGCGTTCCTTTTCGAGGTCGTTGCTGTCCATCACGCGTTCGGCCACCTTCTCGTTCTGGCGGAAGGTGCCGCTTTGGCGCAGCAGTTGGTCCACCATGGTGGTTTTGCCGTGGTCGACGTGGGCGATGATGGCGATGTTGCGGATTTGTCGGGTTGTCATGTTGAGAGCTCTCTAAGGTGCTTGCAGAAGGCCTTGCACCTCCACCGGGCTCAGGAGCCTTGTTGAAATCAGTTCGCCTGCGCTGATGTGCGCGCTGCCCAGAAAGGCCTTGGGCTCGGGTCCATACACCCGAACCCGGGCGGCATCGGCCAGTGGCAAGGAACGGCGTGCGCCGCTCAAGAACCGGCCCGCGTCTTCGTCATCCAAACGCACCACCGGCCAGTCGGCCAGCAGCGTGTCGGCCTGCAGCAGCAGCGCGTCGCGTTCGGCTTCTGTCATCTCGGCCAGTTGCTCCAGCGTACAGGCGCCTTGCAAAGTCAGCGGCCCGGAGCCGCTGCGGCGCAACGCACTCAGGTGGGCGCCGCAGCCCAGCGCCTTGCCGATGTCTTCAGCCAGCGTGCGGATGTAGGTGCCTTTGCTGCAGCCAACGTCGAGCGTCAGCCGGTCATGCTGCCAGTCGACGATGTCGATGCGATGAATCGTCACGCGGCGCGGTTCGCGCTCGACTTCGATGCCGGCACGGGCGTATTCATACAGCGCCTTGCCATCGCGTTTGAGCGCCGAATGCATCGGTGGAATCTGATCGATCTCGGCCGTGAAGCGGCCGCAGGCGGCGGCTATCTGCTCGCGGGTCAGCGCCACCTCCAGGCGCTGCAGTACCGCGCCCTCGGCGTCGCCCGTCGTCGTGGTCACGCCCAGCTGCAGCGTCGCGCGGTAAGCCTTGTCGGCATCCAGGCTGACCTGCGAGAACTTGGTGGCCGCGCCAAAGCACAGCGGCAGCAAACCGGTGGCCAGCGGATCCAGGGTGCCGGTGTGGCCGGCCTTCTCGGCGCGGTACAGGCGCTTGGCCTTTTGCAACGCGTCGTTGCTCGACAAGCCCAGCGGCTTGTCGAGCAACAACACGCCGTGGACGGCGCGCTTGGGGATCCGGGGTCGAACGGCTTGCATCGGCTCAGTCTTCCTTGGCACGCGTCGCGTTGGCTTGTTGAATCAATGCGCTCAACTCCGCGGCGCGTTCAGTGGTGCGGTCGAACTCGAAATGCAGCGTCGGCACGGTGTGGATCTGCAGCCGCTTGAAGAGGCCATTGCGCAGAAAACCCGCCGCCTCGTTGAGCGCCGTCTCGCACTCCGTCACATCGCCCACCAGCACCGAGAAGAACACCTTGGCGTGGGCATAGTCCGGCGTCACTTCGACCGCCTGCAGCGTGACCATGCCGATGCGCGGGTCCTTCAGGTCGCGGATCAGCTCGGCCAGATCGCGCTGAATCTGGTCGGCCACGCGAAAACCGCGGTTGGGGATGGAGCGTTTGTGTCGCATGTCAGGCCTTTCGCCGGGCCGTCCCAAGGAAGGCCTGCGCCCCCTCGAGGGGGAGTGAACGAAGTGAGCGTGGGGGTTGCATTGAGTTTCCTGCGCCCTGGCAAAAACAAACCCCGCCGTCTTTCAGAGGGCGGGGTTTGCAGTCGAGGGCAAATCCGCCTTACAGCGTTCGTGCGACCTCTTTCAGTTCAAAGAACTCCAACTGATCGCCTTCCTTGATTTCGTTGTAGTTCTTCAGCTTGATGCCGCACTCGAAGCCGGAAGCGACCTCGCGCACGTCGTCTTTCAAGCGGCGCACCGATTCGATTTCGCCGGCGTAGATCACCACGTTCTCGCGCAGCAGGCGGAAGCGGGCGCCACGGCGCACCACGCCGGCCGTCACCATCGACCCGGCCACCGTGCCGATTTTCGAGGCGATGAACACGGTGCGGATCTCGGCCGTGCCGATGACCTCTTCACGCTGCTCGGGTGCCAGCATACCGGCCATCGCCGCCTTCACCTCGTCGACCGCGTCGTAGATGATGTTGTAGTAGCGCAGGTCGACGCCGTTGTTTTCGGCCAGCTTGCGGGCGCCGGCATCGGCACGGGTGTTGAAGCCGATGATCACGGCCTTGAAGGCAATGGCCAGGTTGATGTCGGACTCGCTGATGCCGCCCACGGCCGCATGCACCACCTGCACCTTGACCTCGGCCGTGCTGAGCTTGAGCAGCGACTGGGTCAGGGCTTCTTGCGAACCCTGCACGTCGGCCTTGATGATCAGCGCCAGGGTCTGCATGTCGCCCTGACCCATCTGGTCCATCAGGTTCTCGAGGTTGGCGGCCTGGCGCTTGGCGAGCTTCACGTCGCGGTACTTGCCCGAACGGAAGGTGGCGATTTCGCGTGCGCGGCGCTCATCGCTGAGCACCATGAACTCGTCGCCGGCCTGCGGCACCTCGGTCAGGCCCTGGATCTCGACCGGAATCGACGGGCCGGCTTCGGCAATCGACTTGCCGTTTTCGTCCAGCATGGCGCGCACGCGGCCGTATGTGGAGCCTGCCAGCACCACATCGCCGCGCTTCAGCGTGCCGGACTGGATCAGCACCGTGGCCACCGGGCCGCGGCCTTTGTCGAGCTGGGCTTCGACCACCAGGCCCTTGGCCATGGAGTCTTTCGGGGCGCGCAGTTCCAGCACCTCGGCCTGCAGCAGCACGTTCTCGAGCAGGGCGTCGATGCCCTGCCCGGTCTTGGCAGACACCGGCACGAACGGCGAGTTGCCGCCGAACTCTTCAGGCACCACCTCTTCGGCCACCAGTTCGCTCTTCAGGCGTTCCACGTTGGCTTCGGGTTTGTCGATCTTGTTCATGGCCACGACGATGGGCACACCGGCCGCCCTGGCATGGTGGATCGCTTCCTTGGTCTGCGGCATCACGCCGTCGTCGGCGGCCACCACCAGGATCACGATGTCGGTGGCCTTGGCGCCGCGCGCCCGCATGGCGGTAAACGCTGCATGGCCCGGGGTGTCGAGGAAGGTAATCATGCCGCGCGGCGTGTCGACGTGGTAGGCGCCGATGTGCTGCGTGATGCCGCCGGCTTCACCCGCGGCCACGCGGGCACGGCGGATGTAGTCCAGCAGCGAGGTCTTGCCGTGGTCGACGTGGCCCATCACGGTCACGACCGGCGCACGCGGCAGCATCTCGTGGGTGGTGTCGGCCGCTTCTTCCTCGAGGAACGCATCGGGGTCGTCGAGCTTGGCCGCGAGCGCGGTGTGGCCCATTTCCTCGACCACGATCATCGCGGTCTCCTGGTCGAGCTGCTGGTTGATCGTGACCATCTGGCCGAGCTTCATCAACTGCTTGATGACCTCGGACGCCTTGACCGACATCTTGTGCGCGAGGTCGGCGACGCTGATGGTTTCGGGGACGTGCACTTCCTGCGTCACGAATTCGGCCGGCGCGGTGAAGGCCGGCGAATCGTCGCTGCGATCACCCTTGCGCGCACCGCGCGGGGCGCGCCAGCCGGCGCGGGCGCCGCCACTGTCGCCGCGGGTCTTGAGCGCGCGTTTCTTGGCGGCGTCGTCGGCCCAGCTGGACGACAGC
>DASQOS010000282.1:0-2271 GCA_035644375.1 Rhizobacter sp. | reverse complement strand
CGTGGCTGCCGCTGCCGGCAAACGACACCAGCCCAGGTTTCGGGTCGAGTGCCAGTTCGTCGTAGAGCGCGGCGGTGGCGGCGCGCCCGATGAATTGCACGCGTGCTTCGGGCGCCGCCGCCGGGGCTGCGGCGGCCGGATGCCGCTGCGCGTTCATGCCGCGGGCTCGGCGTGCAGCCATCGCAGGCCGGTTTCCAGCGCCACGCCGTGCAGGCGCTTGACCAGCAGCTGATCGGTCCGGCCCTGGCGCCACGGCTGCCATTCGCGCCAGGCCAGCGCGCCGCCATCGGGCAGCAGCAGTTCGCCGTCGATGCGCCGCGGCAGCGCCAGCGTGGCCGCCAGCAGCAAGGCCACCACGTTGTCGGCCATCGCGGCGCTTTGCACCGGCAGGGTCAGGTCGATGTCGGAATCGGCGTGCGTGTACGGCAGGGCGGTCAGGTGCTGCATGCCGACGCTGCCGTGCACGCGCACACCGACGCCCAGGCGGGTCAGCGCGGCGCACAGCCCGAGCCAGATGCTGCGGATGGACGGCGGCAGCTGATCCACCACGGCGCTGGCCGGCGGGAAGTCGCTGAACTCCAGCACGTGCTGCAGCGGCACGCGCAGCGCGATGCGGCGGCGCTCCCATTGCGTGGGCGCGGGCAGGCCCAGCGACAGCATGCCTTCGGGCAGGCCGGGCGCTTGCCGGGACACCACCAGCGGCAGTTGCTGCCAGGCCCAATGTTCCAGGCAGTCGCGCACCGGCTCATCCCACGCGTGCTGGGTCAGCGCGCTCCAGCCGGCGTCGTTCAGGTAGGCCAGTTGATGGCGGTGCAACGATGGCTGGGACGTATCAGGCATGGCTGAGTTCAGGCCGCGGCCAGCACCCGCTGCACCACCGACTCGGCCAGGGTACGGCCGCCGCGCATGGCGCCGTCGTGGGCCCGCGTGTCGGTGCTCGGTGATGCGGCCAGCGCCTCGCGCAGGCCCTGGCGCAGGTCGCCGGTCCACACCGAACGCACGCCGCCCATCGCCACATAGTTCTGCACGCCGGGCGCAAACACCGGGTTGGTCTTGGACAACTCGGTGAGGCGTTGTTCGGAAATCTTGGTGACGCGCGCCATCGCCGGGATGCGCATGACGCGGATCTCGGCGTCGGGCAACGCATAACAGGCGTCGGCGATCAGGCCCGAGGTGATGAACCCGCCCGACAAGGCCTGGTCGTACACCAGCCCGATCACGCGGTGGCCGCGCCGCCGTGCCAGGTCGATGCAACAGCCGAGGTGCGCCATCGCCCGGTTGATGCCCAGCAGCTCATCACGCCGGCGCAGCTGCTGGCCCTGCGTATCGATCAGCAGCAGGATCGCGGCGCCGGGGTGGCGCGCCAGGGTGTCCAGCACCACCCGCGCTTGCGCCAGCGCCAGCGCCACGCCGATGGGCGCGTGGTGGGTGCTGCCGAGCACGGTGATCGCCTGGCCTTCGAACTCGGCGCTGCCTTCGAGAAAATCACCGTGCGCGGTGATGTTGTGCGCGCTGCCGAACAGTTGTTGGGCCAGCAGGGTCCAGTCCATCGTCGTGTCCTTTTCCGTAGCCTTTAGCCGGCAAGCTGCGTGCCGCGTGCCGGGCGGTGCGAACGCAGCGTCTCGACATCCATGTCGGGCACCTGGGCCGCCTCGCGCACGCCGAGCCGCTGCCACAGCAGCACCGCGTCCTCGTCGTCGGCCACGTCATGCAGGCGCTGTGTCAGGCCGGCGTGTTCGCGTTCCAGTGCGGCCAAGGTCAAGGGGCGCGACCCGTTCAGCGCAGCGATGGCCGCAGTGCGGAACGCCGCCACGTCGTCTTCGACCAGTGCGTCGCAATCTCCGCTCAGGTAGCGGTGTTTGCCGCCGGTGGTGCGCCAGACCAGCGCACGGTCGCGCGAGTCGAATTCTTCGACGCCGTGGGAGGCCTCGATCACCTCGGGGCCCGACATCGCCAGCCGCGCGATGTCGCTCATCACAACGCGGTCGGCGCAGCGCGCGACGATGCCCATGCCGCCGAAGCAGCCGTTGGCGCCGCCGATCAGCACGACGACCGGGATGCCGGCGGCGCGCACGTCGAGCACCGCGCGCATCACTTCGGACACGCCGATCAGCCCCGCATTGGCCTCGTGCAAACGCACGCCGCCCGATTCGGCCAGCAGCAGCACCGCGCGGGGCCGGTCGCGCAGCGCACGCCGCAGCAGGCCCACCAGCTTGGCGCCGTGCACCTCGCCGACACCACCGCCCATGAACGCGCCTTCCTGCGCGGCGA
>DASQOS010000281.1:0-7397 GCA_035644375.1 Rhizobacter sp. | reverse complement strand
ATTTGTTGACGAGACTTCGGTCCAGATGCGCGAGATGACGCTGGGCAAGGCAAGCCCCCAGGGGGGCGGCCTGCTCAAGGGGCAGGAGCTGGCATCGACCTTCAGTTCATTGCGTCCCGACGATCTGCTGTGGAACTATGTGGTGGGCAACTACCTCAAGGGTGAAACCCCGCCGCCGTTCGACTTGCTGTACTGGAACAGCGACAGCACCAATCTGCCCGGCCCGATGTACTGCTGGTATCTGCGCAACGCCTATCTCGAAAACAACCTGGTCAAACCGCACAAGCTGAGTGTGTGCGGGCACCCGCTGGACCTGGGCCGCATCGACACGCCGGCCTATGTGTACGCCTCGCGCGAAGACCACATCGTGCCCTGGGAATCGGCTTTCCAGAACCTGCGCGTGCTCAAAGGCAACCGCGGCAAGACACGCTTTGTGCTCGGCGCGTCGGGCCACATCGCGGGGGTCATCAACCCGCCGACGCAAAAAAAACGCAGTCACTGGATCGCCCCCGGCCCGGCGGCTGCCGTCAGCCCCCAAGCTTGGTTCAAAAAAGCCAAAGAACACGCTGGAAGCTGGTGGCCCGACTGGGCCGGGTGGCTCCAGGCGCATGCTGGCAAGCAAGTTGCTGCCAGCAAGGCGCAGGGCAGCCGGCGCCATCCGGTCATCGAGCCGGCCCCCGGACGCTACGTCAAGCAAAAGGCCTGAACATCGCCATCGTGAAAAGCTTGATTTCACTCAAGCACAAGACTTGACCCAGGTCGCGTGCAAGAACACATTCATCCAATCTGTTTTCAACCCGGGAGATTCCCATGACCGACATCGTGATCGTCGCCGCTGCCCGCACCGCCGTGGGCAAGTTCGGCGGAACCCTGGCCAAGACGCCTGCCACCGAGCTCGGTGCAGCCGTGATTGCCGAACTCCTCAAGCGCGCCCAGCTGAATGGCGACCAGATCAACGAGGTGATCCTGGGCCAGGTGCTGACGGCGGGCGTCGGGCAGAACCCGGCACGCCAATCGGTGATCAAGGGCGGGCTGCCGCAGTCGGTGCCCGCCATGACCATCAACGCCGTGTGCGGCTCGGGCCTCAAGGCGGTGATGCTGGCGGCGCAGGCCATTCGCGACGGCGATTCCGAGATCGTGATCGCCGGCGGCCAGGAAAGCATGAGCATGAGCCCGCACGTGCTGCCCGGCTCGCGCGACGGCCAGCGCATGGGCGACTGGAAGATGGTCGACACGATGATCGTCGACGGCCTGTGGGACGTCTACAACCAGTACCACATGGGCATCACCGCCGAGAACGTCGCCAAGAAGTTCAGCATCAGCCGCGAAACGCAGGATGCGCTTGCGCTCGCGTCGCAGCAAAAGGCCGCCGCAGCGCAGGACGCCGGCCGCTTCAAGGACGAGATCGTTCCTTTCAGCATCGCGCAAAGAAAGGGCGACCCGATCGTCTTTTCGGTCGACGAATTCGTCAACCGCAAGACCAGTGCGGAAGGCCTGGCCGGTTTGCGCCCCGCGTTCGACAAGGCGGGCGGCGTCACGGCCGGCAATGCCTCGGGCATCAACGATGGCGCTGCCGGCGTGGTCGTGATGACCGCCAAGAAGGCCGATCAGCTCGGGCTGACGCCATTGGCCCGCATTGCCAGTTACGCCACCGTGGCACTCGACCCGGCGATGATGGGCATGGGCCCGGTGCCGGCGTCGCAGCGCGCGCTGCAGCGCGCCGGCTGGAAAGCCAGCGACCTCGACCTGCTCGAGATCAACGAAGCGTTTGCGGCGCAAGCCTGTGCCGTCAACAACGAAATGGGTTGGGACACGAGCAAGGTGAATGTCAACGGTGGCGCCATTGCCATCGGGCATCCGATCGGTGCATCGGGATGCCGCATTCTGGTGACTTTGCTGCACGAGATGCAGCGGCGCAACAGCAAGCGCGGCATTGCCAGCTTGTGCATCGGCGGTGGCATGGGGGTTGCACTGACCCTTGCACGCTGATGGCGCTCAGGCGCGCTGCATCCCGCAGCCGCTGAAAAACAATTTTTTGTGGCCAACGTGCCGGGTGAGCGGGGAAGCCCCGCTTGACCCGGCATGAGGGCGCTGCACACTGGTGCCCTGCCGCATCACGAATTCAAGGAGGCAACATGGGAAAAAAACTCGCTTATGTGACCGGCGGTATGGGCGGCATCGGAACAACGATGTGCCAACGCTTGCTCAAGGATGGTTTCACGGTCGTGGCGGGTTGCGGGCCAAGCCGCGACCACAAGAAATGGCTGGATGAGCAAGCGGCGCTGGGCTATACGTTTTATGCGTCGGTGGGCAACGTGGGCGATTGGGAATCGACCGTCGCCGCGTTCCAGAAAACCAAGGCCGAGCACGGACCGGTCGATGTGCTGGTGAACAACGCCGGCATCACGCGCGACGGCATCTTTCGCAAGATGAGCCGTGCCGACTGGGACGCCGTGATCGAGACCAACCTCACCAGCTTGTTCAACGTGACCAAGCAAGTGATCGAAGACATGCTCGAAAAGGGCTGGGGCCGCGTCATCAACATCAGTTCGGTGAACGGCGAAAAAGGCCAATTCGGCCAGACCAACTACTCGGCCGCCAAAGCCGGCATGCATGGTTTCACGATGGCGCTGGCCCAGGAAGTGGCGAGCAAGGGCGTGACGATCAACACCGTGAGCCCGGGCTACATCGCGACCGACATGGTCAAGGCGATCCGCCAAGACGTGCTCGACAAGATCGTTGCCGGCATCCCGGTCAAGCGCCTCGGCACGCCTGCCGATATCGCCTCCATCGTGTCCTGGCTGGCGTCGGACGAGTCGGGTTTTGCGACCGGGGCTGATTTCTCCGTCAATGGTGGGTTGCACATGGGGTAGCGAATGGAGCGAAGGGCAGCGCCTGAAGCGAAGGGCGAGGGGCCCCGGTCACGGGGATCGACCAGCGTAAGGCAGCGGCGAGTGAGCCGGGCTCGATGCCCGGCTTGCGAGAGCTTCCAAGTCAACGGGCCTTCTCAGCAGCAACCTCAGCAACATCAGCAACACCGGCCACACCAATGGTCAAGATCGAAGTCCCCGACATTTCCGCCACCCACACCTCGCCATTGCAAGCGATCGACCATGCCATGCGCGCGGTCGAAGCCCATCTTGCCAAGCCGGACTTCTGGGTCCCCATCGGTGAAAACGCGATCTACCTGGGCCTGGTGCGAGACCTTCCCTACATGGCCCACGAGACCCATCTCCCGGGCACCCAGATCCTCGTCAACCGCAACTACAAGCCGCTCGGCAACAACGCAAGGCCGGATGAAGGTTGGGCCGACTACGAGCAGCAACTGAACCTGCATGTCCGCTTGTCGCCCGTGCAGATCGCCGAAGTAGCAAGCCCTCTGAAGGCGCTCGCGCTTTTCAGCGACAAAGATGCACCCTGGCAAGGGCGCGAAGAGGCGGCCGCCTACCTCGAACGCCTGAAAAAACTCAGAACCTTCGTCGCGGTTCAGTGAAGTAGTAAGGGCAGGCCCTCAAGCCGCAGCCGCATCCAACAGCGCACTCTCGATCTCGATCTGCGTGCGGTTTTGCTGCAGCGCTGCGCCGTCGATCAGGAACGTGTCTTCGACACGTTCGCCCAGCGTGGTGATCTTCGCCAGCTGCAGATTGATGCTGTAGCGCGCCAACACCCTGGCAATCGCATACAGCAGGCCCGAACGGTCACTGGTGGAAATGCCGAGCAGCCAGCGCTGCCCGCGTTCATCCGGCCGCAGGGTCACGCGCGGCGTGACCGGGAACGACTTGACGCGCCGTGAAATGCGGCCGCGGCTGGGCTCGGGCAACGGGCCATCGGCCTTCAGTGCCAGTGTCGACTGCGTCTCGACCAGCGAGATCAGATCGCGGTAATGGTTGTCCAGTTGCGAGCTGATGACCTGGAAGGTGTCCAGCGCGTAGCCGGCGCGCGTGGTGTGGACCTTCGCGTCCAGGATGTTGAAACCCGCACCGTCGAAGTAACCGCAAATGCGTGCGAACAGGTCGGGCCGATCGGGCGCATAGACCAGCACCTGCAGCCCTTCGCCCAGCGACGACAGGCGCGCCCGAACCACGGGTTCCGGGCTTTCGACGTGGCGAAACAACGAGCGCGCATGCCAGGCAATGTCGCCGGCGTCGTGGCGCACGAAGTAGCTCAGCTCCAGCGTTTTCCACAGCGCAATCTCGGTGCCCGGCAGCAGCGAATACAGATTGAGCGTGTGACGCGCCTCCTGCTTGCGCGCCTCGATCTCGGCGTCCAGGTTGGGCCGCGCACCGCCCATCGCGCGCAGCGTCAGACGGTACAGATCTTCGAGCAGCTTTCCTTTCCAGGCGTTCCACACCTTGGGGCTGGTGCCGCGGATGTCGGCCACGGTCAGCAGGTACAGCGCCGTCAGGCGCCGCTCGGTGCCGGCCATCTTGGCAAACGCTTCGATCACATCGGAATCGCTCAGGTCTTCTTTCTGGGCGATGCGCGACATGGTCAGGTGGTTCTTGACCAGGAACTCGATCAGCGCCGTGTCTTCACGCTCGATCCCATGGTCGCGGCAGAAGCGGCGTACCTCGGCGGCGCCGAGGTCGGAGTGATCGCCGCCGCGCCCCTTGGCCACGTCGTGGAACAGCGCGGCCGCATACAGGATCCACGGCTTGTCGAAGGTGGATGCGAGCTGCGAACAGAACGGGTACTCGTGCGCGTGTTCGGCAATGAAGAAGCGCCGCACGTTGCGCAGCACCATCAGGATGTGCTGGTCGACCGTGTAGACGTGGAACAAGTCGTGCTGCATCTGCCCCACGATGCGCCGGAACACCCACAGGTAGCGGCCCAGCACGCTGGTCTGGTTCATCTGCCGGAACGCATGCGTCTGACCCTCGGGCAGTTGCAGGATCTGGCGGAACATGTCGCGGTTGACCGGGTCGCGCCGGAAGTCGCCGTTCATGACCTCGCGTGCGTTGTACAGCGCGCGCAGGGTGCGCGCCGACAGGCCTTCGATGCCGGGCTCTTGTTGATAGACGCGAAAGGTTTCGAGAATCGCGTGCGGCTCGCGGATGTAAAGGTCGTCGCTGGCCACTTCGAGCATGCCGCCGCGGTCGAGAAAATGCGCGTTGATCGGACGCATCGGCGCGTCTTGCGATCCGTTGACGCGCTCTTCGATGTTCAGCACCAGGATCTGGTTCAGCTGGGCCACCGCCTTGGCCGCCCAGTAGTAGCGGCGCATCAGGATCTCCGAGGCGCGCTGCCCCTGGATGGCCTTGTAGCCAAAGCTCTCGGCCACCGCCGTCTGCATGTCGAACACCAACCGGTCTTCGCGGCGGCCCGCCACCATGTGCAGCCGCACGCGGATCAAGCGCAGCAGGCCTTCGTTGCGCTGCAGTTGTTTCACCTCGAAGGGCGTGATCAGTCCTTTGGCGGCCAGTTCGGTCCAGCCTTTGCCCAGCCCGGCCGCACGCGCCACCCAGATGAGCATTTGCAGATCGCGCAGGCCGCCCGGGCTTTCCTTGCAGTTGGGTTCCAGCGAATACGGCGTGTCTTCGTACTTCTGGTGACGCTGGCGCATCTCCAGTGTCTTGGCGCGCAGAAAGGCCTTGGCATCCATGGCCTGCAGGTAGGCCCGCCGAAACGCATTGAAGACGCGCTTTGAGCCGCA
Source organism: Rhizobacter sp. (assembly GCA_035644375.1). Taxonomy (GTDB): domain Bacteria; phylum Pseudomonadota; class Gammaproteobacteria; order Burkholderiales; family Burkholderiaceae_C; genus Rhizobacter. Next base: position 1,744 of record DASQOS010000281.1, on the reverse strand, counting down.
CAGATAACGCGACTCGAGCAAGGCCGTCTGCACGGTCACGTCACGCGCACTTTCAGCGGTGCACTCTTCCACGGTGCGTACGCTGGAGCCGATTTCCAACCCGATGTCCCAGCAGGCGGTGATAAAACCTTCGACCGCCGATTTCAAGGCATCGTTGCTGTCGCCCTGCGCCATGGAGCGCGCTTTCGCCAGGTCGTGGCCCGCGGGCAGCAGCACCAGCACGTCGATGTCGGAATGCGGATACAGCTCGCCGCGGCCATAGCCGCCTACGGCCAGCAGCGCCGCACCCGGCGGCATCATGGCGTGTTGCCACAGTTCGATCAGCGTCTGGTCGACGTGCTTGGCCAGCGCCCGCACCAGGCGGCTGGCGGCGGGTGCGTTGGCGCGGGCGTCCCGAAACGAGTTCAGCAGCTCGGCCTTGCCTTCACGAAAACGCGCGCGCTGTTCGCCGATGCTGGGCGAGCTTGTCACCTGCCGAGATTCAGCCACAACCGCCATGCAAGAAGCTCAAGCGGTGGCCGCAGTGAGGGGCGTCACAAAGCTCGGTGGCGGGGGGCTTCCGGCGGACAGGGTCAGGACTTCGTAACCGGTGTCGGTCACCAGCACGGTGTGCTCCCATTGCGCCGAAAGCGAACGGTCTTTGGTGACGATGGTCCAGCCATCGCCGGTTTCGCGGATGTCGCGCCGGCCGGCGTTGATCATCGGCTCGATGGTGAACACCATGCCCGGCACCAGTTCTTCGAGGGTGCCCGGGCGGCCGTAGTGCAGCACCTGCGGTTCCTCGTGAAACTTGCGGCCGATGCCGTGGCCGCAGAACTCGCGCACGACTGAGAAGCCGGCGTTTTCGGCAAAGGTCTGGATCGAGTGGCCGATGTCGCCCAGGTGGATGCCGGGCTTGACCTTCACGATGCCTTTCCACATGGCTTCATAGGTCAAGCTGCTCAGGCGCTTGGCGGCGATGGAGCCGTTGCCCACGATGAACATGCGGCTGGTGTCGCCGTGCCAGCCGTCCTTGATGACCGTGACGTCGATGTTGACGATGTCGCCGTTTTTCAGCGGCCGGTCGTTCGGGATGCCATGGCAGACCTGGTGGTTGATCGACGTGCAAATCGACTTGGGGTAGGGCGAGTAGCCCGGCGGCTGGTAGTGCAGCGGGGCCGGGATGGCCTGCTGCTCGTTCACGATGTGGTCGTGCGCCAGGCGGTCGAGTTCTTCGGTGCTGACACCGGGCTTCACGTGGGGCGTGAGCATGTCCAGCACCTCGGAGGCCAGCCGTCCGGCGACGCGCATGCCTTCCACATCGGCAGCAGTTTTGATCGTGATCGTCATAGCACGGGATTATCGCATCGAGCCCTTTAAAATCATCCGTCCACCGGTCAGCCACACCCGGCACCGGGCCTTCCGCCAGCGAACCCCCAACCTGGGCACCAGCGTGACTTTTTCTCCCAAGAACTTGCTGCACTTTGAAGGCGGCAACGCTTTGTCGGCCTTCCGTGCGGCGGCCCTTCTGCTGCGCCTGCAGGCCGCCAGCCCGCGCATCACCGGCGTGCATGCGCGCCACGTGCATTGGGTGTCGAGCGAGCTGCCGCTGGCACGCGATGCGCGGGACCGGGTCGAGGCGCTGCTGCGCTACGGTCCGGCCTACGACGGGCCGACCGACGGCACGCTGGTGCTGGTGGCGCCGCGGCTCGGAACCGTGTCGCCCTGGGCCTCCAAGGCGACCGACATTGCGCACAACTGCGGC
>DASQOS010000280.1:0-13003 GCA_035644375.1 Rhizobacter sp. | reverse complement strand
GCCGCGCGACGATTCCTCGTTCAGCGGAATGCGGATCTGGCCGTCCGGCGCCGTCATGGCCTTGGAGGTCAGGCCGGTGTACTCGCCCTTGATGTCGAAGTAGCGGATCTCGCGGAAGCCGAACAGCCGCTCGTAGAACGCCGCCCAATACGCCATGCGGCCGCGGTAGACGTTGTGCGTCAGATGGTCGATCAGCTTGAGCCCCGCGCCCTTCGGGTGGCGCTCGACGCCGTCGATGAACTCGAAGTCGATGTCGTAGATCGACGTGCCGTCGCCATGGCGGTCGATCAGGTAGAGCGGCGCGCCGCCGATGCCCTTGATCGCCGGCAGGCGCAACTCCATCGGGCCGGTCGGGATCTCGATCGGCTGCGCGCCCAGCGCCAGTGCACGCGCATAGGCCAGATGGGCATTCTTGACACGAAACGCCATGCCGCAGGCCGAAGGGCCGTGTTCGGCGGCGAAATAGGCGGCCGCACTGTGCGGTTCGCTGTTGACGATGAAGTTGATCGCGCCCTGCCGGTACAGCACGACCCGCTTGGAACGGTGCGTGGCCACCTTGCTGAACCCCATGAGTTCGAACACCGGTTCAAGGACGTTCGGCGTCGGCGAGGAAAACTCGACGAATTCAAAGCCCATCAAGCCCATCGGGTTCTCAAACAGATCGGACATGGTGCGGCTCCTGCGTCAGAGTGTGAGAGGCCAGTCAGAGAGAGAAAAAGGATAGTGCACCTTTGAGCCCTCATTGAGAGGAAGAGGGACGGGAAGTTCGATGTCGGCAGATCGCACGGCGGTCGAACCCATTGGATTCAACTCGCCCAGCGAGTTTCCAGAACCAGTGTGAAGCGTGAAGCGCGGCGCGAGCCATCAGTTCTCACAGGTTAAACCCTTGAGCCGGAAATATGATTTCGTACTTTTCCATGGCTTCTTGCAGGCACATGGGCGTGCCTCAAACCCGCGCATGCATCTGCTCACGGGTGGGCAAGGCATCGAGCAATTCGTGCACTTGCGCTGGACTGATGTGCGCGCCGACTCGATCACCACCTGTGACGCCAAAGGCCGGCCCGGACAAGCCGCGCGCAGGCACACCCGTGCCGATCATCAAGGCCGCGCATGACGCGGCGGCGCCTGTGCGACCTGCCCGCCTCTTCCAAGCGGGCGCCAACCCAAGGTCAACTGTTTAATAGATTTGACACATCGACGGTGGCAGCAATCGGCCCTACGCCACATGCTGGCGCGACTGGTAAGATGACGCAAAGCACTTTTCTATAAAGTGCTCGATCATCTTCCTAGACATCGTTTCGCGAGGTCCGCCGACATGCAAACACCTGACAAGACCATCGACCACGGCACCCTGCGCCGCTTGGTCGACGCCGGAGCGCAAGTGGACGCCGAGGTGATCGGCGCCGCCACCGGAGGCTGGGGCGTGGTCATCAATTACGGGCGTGCCAGCCAGACGCTGTCGGCTACGCGCGGGCAACCGCGCACCTGGCGCCAGTTCGAAACGCTGGCCGGCTACCTCAAGGACCTCGGCATCACCGAGGTCCGTGTCAACACCGCCGAGTTCCAGCCCGGGCCCACCACCGGCAAGCAGGACAAGCGCAGCACCACCGCGTCGGATCGAATGAAGCGTGCCCACCAGGCTGCGGCCTACGACACGTGGCTGCGGCAACAGGTGCAAGCATCGATCGACGACCCGCGTCCCAGCATCGACGACGACCAGGCGCGCAAACAGTTCGCTGCCAAACGAGCCGCCCTGGCCAAGCGCGCGGCACCGAAGAAGGCAGCCTCGCATTGAACCGGCTCCAATGGCGGCCGCTGTCCCTCGCCGATCGCGACGCGATCATGGAGTACATCGCCCAGGACAACCCGTCAGCGGCGATCGGCCTGGATCTCGATTTCGAGGCCAAGGCCGAGAACGCCAGACGGCGGCCGAAGCTGTACAAGCCCGGCCGCATGAAGGGCACGCGCGAGATCGTGGTGCGACCGAACTATGTCATGGTCTACCGCGTCACCGGCGAGCTGGTCGAGATCCTGCGGGTGCTGCACGCGGCGCAGCAGTGGCCCTGACCCATGGCGCCCGCGCGCGCGTTGCGCTCAGAGTTGGAGGCAATCGCCGGGAAACTGGCACCAGACTGGCACCAGCGAGAGCGAGCCAAATAAGTCAGCTGTCGCCATCGTTAAAACGCCAGTAAAACTGGTAGGCCGTGTTGGACTTGAACCAACGACCAAAGGATTATGAGTCCTCTGCTCTAACCAGCTGAGCTAACGGCCCGAAGCAGCGCATTGTAGGCAGCGCTGCGGGCTCTCTACTTGGTGCTGAGGGCATTGCTGACCAGCCTGGACGTGATGTCGACGATCTGGATCATTCGCTCATAGGCCATGCGGGTGGGACCGATGACGCCGAGCGTGCCGACGATCTTGCCGTTGACTTCGTACGGCGCCGAGACGACCGAGAGTTCTTCAAACGGCACCACCATGCTTTCGCCGCCGATGTAGATGCGAACGCCTTCGGCTCGGCTGCTGACGTCGAGCAGCCGCATCAGCTGGGTCTTTTGCTCGAACAGATCGAACAGCTTGCGCAGCGAGCCCATGTCGCTGGAAAAATCCTGCACGGCGAGAAGGTTTCGTTCACCGGAAACGACGATCTGCTCGTCGCCTTCGGCCATCGCGTCGGTCCCTGTCTGCACGGCAGCTTGCATCAACGCGGCGATTTCGCCGCGCAGTGCATCGACCTCGGTTTTCAGTCGCTCGCGGACTTCTTCGATGGTCAGGCCTGCGTATTGGGCCGTGAGGTAGTTGCTGGCTTCGACAAGCTGGCTCTGGGTGTAATCCTGGGCCGTCACGATGACGCGGTTCTGCACGTCGCCGTCGGGTGCCACCAGGATCACCAGAATGCGCCGCGCGGACAAACGCAGGAACTCGATGTGGTGCAGGACACCGGCCTTGCGCGGCGCAACCACCACGCCGACAAAACTCGAAAGGCTGGACAGCAATTGCGCGGCATTGGCGATCACGCGTTGCGGCTGGTCGGGTTGCAGCTGGCTCTCGAGCGGCGCCGACGCAGCGCCTACATCGAACGGCTGCGATGTCAGCATGGTGTCGACAAACAAGCGATAGCCGCGCGCCGTGGGAATGCGGCCCGCGCTGGTGTGCGGGCTGGCGATCAGGCCCAGATCTTCGAGATCGGCCATCACGTTGCGGATGGTGGCCGGCGACAGGTCCAGGCCGGAGGCCCGCGAAAGCGTGCGCGAACCCACGGGCTGGCCGTCGGCGATGTAGCGCTCTACCAGCGCCTTCAGCAGTGTTCTCGCTCGCTCGTCCAGCATGGCTTTCATTGTAGGCGGCAGGTCATTTTCGCCTCGGCGCAACGAGGTCGCTGTGGTGTAATCCCGCGCATGCCATCACGCTTCAAGCATGCCGCGCTCATAGGTAAATACCAGGCCCAAGGGATCCGCGGCTTGCTGGAAGAGGTTGCACAGTTTCTGGTGCGGCAGGGACTCAAGGTCTCGCTCGAACAAGCCACCGCGCTGAACACGAAGATCACCGACTACAACGCGCTGACGCCGACCGAAATGGGCGAGCAATGCGATTTCGCCGTGGTGGTCGGCGGCGACGGCACCATGCTCGCGATTGCACGCCAGCTGGCGCGCTTTGATTTGCCGTTGATCGGCATCAACCAGGGCCGCCTGGGCTTCATCACCGACATCTCGGTGGGCCAGTTCGCCGAAGCGCTGCAGCCCATGATCGCGGGCGACTACGAAGAAGAACGTCGCATGGTCCTTGAAGGCGGCGTGCAGCGCAACGGCCAAACCATCTTTGACGGCATCGCCATGAACGACGTGGTGGTGAGCCGCAGCGCCACCGCCAGCATGGTGGAAGTGAAGGTCGACATCGGTGGCGAATTCGTCGCCAACCTGCGCGCCGATGGCCTGATCGTCGCGTCCCCTACCGGTTCAACGGCGTATGCCTTGTCGGCTGGCGGGCCGATTCTTCATCCCGGCATTGCCGGCTGGTTGCTCGTCCCCATTGCGCCGCACGACTTGTCGAACCGGCCCATCGTGTTGCCCGATACCGGCGAGATCACGATCGAGGTGGTCAGCAGCCACGAGGCCAGCGTGAACTTCGACATGCAAAGCCTGGCTCACCTGTTGCCCGGCGACCGCATCTGCGTGCGCCGCTCGGAACACCAAGTGCGCTTTCTGCATCCGCTTGGCTGGAGCTACTACGCCACGCTGCGCCGCAAGCTGCACTGGAATGCCGGAGCCAACTGAGATGTGCAGCCGCCTGGCGCAAACCCTCGGGAGGCACGGTGCTTAAGCGGCTGTCCCTGCGCGACTTCGTCATTGTTCCGTCGCTGGAAATCGAGCTGAACGGTGGCTTTTCGGTGTTGACCGGCGAGACCGGCGCGGGCAAATCGATCTTGATCGATGCGCTTCAGCTGGCGCTGGGCAGCCGCGGCGATGCAGGGGTGGTGCGCGAAGGCGCCAGCCGCGCAGAAATTACAGCCGAATTCGACACCCCGCCAAGCCTGCTGCCCTGGCTTGAAGAGGCCGGTTTCGAACCGGGCGACACGCTGCTGCTGCGCCGCGTGATCGACGCGCAAGGCAAGAGCCGTGCGTGGGTCAACGGCAGTGCGGCCACGGTGTCGCAACTGCGCGAAGCCGCCGATTACCTGGTCGACATCCACGGCCAGCACGCCTGGCAAAGCCTGACCCGCAGCGCATCGGTCAGGTCGCTGTTGGATGCCTATGCCGGCGTAGACACGGCGCCGCTGGCGGCCGCCTGGGCGCACTGGAAGGCTGCCGGCGAAGCGCTGGAACAGGCTCATGCCCGCCAGGCAGAGCACGCGCGCGAACGCGAACGGTTGGCATGGCAGGTGGGCGAGGTGGACAAGCTGGCGCCGCAGGTCGACGAGTGGCAAGCACTCAATGCCGACCACCAGCGCTTGTCGAATGCCCAGGCGCTGATGGACGCCGCACAAACAGCGCTCGACGCCATCAGCGAGGCCGACGCCAGCGCCGACGTGCTGACCGACCGCGCCGTGGGTGCATTGCAGGCGGTCTCATCGTTCGACGCGCGGCTGGCCAGCGTGGCCGAAGTGCTGCAAAGCGCTCAGGCCCAGTTGCAGGACGCAGCGCACAGCCTCAGCAGCTATCTGCACCATGCCGAACTCGAGCCCGAACGGCTGCAGGCGCTGGACGAACGCCTGTCCGCCTGGATGGGTTTGGCCAAACGCTATCGTTGCGCGCCGGCGGATCTGCCGGCACGGCTCACGCAGTGGCAAGACGAGTTGCGCACGCTGGACGCTGCCGCCGATCTTGACCAGCTGCAGGCCAGCCTGAAAGAAGCGCTCGGAGCGTACCTGGCCGAGGCACGGCGTGTGTCCGGCGCACGCAAGAGCGCGGCGCCACGACTGGCATCGACCGTCACGCAGCTGATGCAGCAATTGGGCATGGGCGGCGGCCGCTTCGAGGTGACGTTCATCGCGCAAGGCGCTCCCCAGTCGTTCGGCACCGAGTCGGCCGAGTTTCTGGTCGCGGGCCATGCCGGCAGCACGCCGCGGCCGATGGCCAAGGTGGCTTCGGGCGGCGAGCTGTCGCGCATCTCGCTGGCCATTGCCGTCACGACGAGCCAACTGGCGCAGGCCGGCGCTGCGGCTGCCGGCACGCTGATTTTTGACGAAGTGGACGCAGGCGTCGGTGGCGCAGTGGCGGACACCGTGGGCCGCCTGATGAAGCAGCTGGGTGGTGGTGGGCAAGTGATGGCAGTGACCCACCTGCCGCAAGTGGCAGCCTGCGCGGACTACCATTTCGTGGTGTCCAAACTGTCACGCGATGGGGTCACCCGCAGCGATGTGAATGCCGTTCAAGGCGAAGCCCGTGTGGCAGAAATTGCCCGCATGCTGGGTGGCGAGCGCCTTTCGGGCACCACACTTGCTCATGCACAGGAGCTGCTCGCCATGGCTTCCGAAACATCCGCTGGATCCACGCCACCGATCAGCGCACGCAAGCGCAAACTCTCATGACGTCTTGTCAGTCCATTGCCAGCCACAACGCGCCATGAACACCCTGTCATCTGTCCTGCCAGCGGACCCCCACAAGCCGCATGAGGTGGTGCTGGTCACGGGCATCTCGGGTTCCGGCAAGTCGGTGGCACTGCACGCGCTGGAAGACGCCGGGTTCTTTTGCGTCGACAACCTGCCGCCCGAACTTCTGCGTGAATTCTTGCGGCTGGAGCACGAGCGGCAGCAGCGCCGCGTCGCGATTGCCGTGGACGTGCGCAGCGCCGGCTCGCTGCCGCATCTGTTGCCGCTGATCGAACAGTTTCGCGCCGAGGGCGTGGTCATCCGCTCGATTTTTCTCGACGCGAACACCGACGCACTGGTTCGCCGCTTTTCCGAGTCGCGCCGCCCTCACCCGCTGACCAAGCATGCGACCGGGCAGACCTTCGGACGCCGCAAAGACGACCAGTTCACCGAGGGCCACCGCGCCCTCACCGAGGCCATCGAGCTCGAGCGCGAACTGCTCGCCGAACTGCGCGAGGTGTCCACGGTCGTCGACACCAGCCAGTTGCGCCCGGCGCAGTTGCGTGTCTGGATGGGCGACTTGGTCGAGGCCGGCGCGAACAAGCTGGCCTTGGTTTTCGAGTCGTTCGCCTTCAAGCACGGCGTGCCGCTGGACGCCGACTTCGTGTTCGACGTGCGGGTGTTGCCCAACCCGCACTACATCCGCGAACTGCGCGCGCTGACAGGACGCGACGCCAGCGTGGCCAGCTATCTTGAAGAGCAGCCCGAGGTTGTCGAAATGCTGATCCAGATCGGCGACTTCATCGCCCGCTGGTTGCCCGCCTTCGAGAACGACCAGCGCAGCTACCTGACGGTGGCCATCGGCTGCACCGGCGGACAGCACCGCTCCGTGTACTTTGTCGAGGCGCTGTCACGGCGCTTTTCCCGCCGTGGCGCTTCGTTGATTCGCCACCGCGAGCTGGATGCCCGCGACTGACACTTCTTTTCTGTGCCGCCGTAATTGGTAAGCAGTTGATGGCTTCCGAATCCGCACTTGTCGACGTGCCGCTGTTCCCTTTGCAGGCCGTGCTGTTCCCCGGCGGCTTGTTGAGCCTGAAGGTCTTCGAGGCACGCTATCTCGATCTGATCAGCACCTGCATGCGAGAGAGCACTCCCTTTGGCGTGGTGGGTCTGCGCCAGGGAACCGAGGTGCACAAGGCCGACGCAGCGGTGATGCTGGAACCCTGGGGCGTGATGTCGGAACTCATCGACGTCGATGCGGCGCGGTCCGGCATCCTGCAAGTTCGCTGTCGAGGCGCAAAGCGCTTCCAGGTTCAGTCGACCCGGCAACAAAGCGACGGGCTGTGGCTGGCGCAAGTTCAGTTGCAGGACGACGACGACATGGTGGCGCCGACCGAAGCGTTGATGGACACGGTGCGTGGCTTGGCCAACGCCATTGCCACCCTGAAGCAGCAAGGATCAGAGCCGTTCTTGAAGCCGTTTCAATTCGACAGGGCAGGCTGGGTGGCCAACCGCTGGTGCGAAATTCTGCCGATCTCGCTCGCGGCCAAGCAAAAGCTGATGGAACTGCCCGACCCGCTGGTTCGGCTTCAGCTGGTGGATGAGTTTCTGCGCACCAAGGGCGTGGTCAAGTAGCGGCTCACGTTGCGAGCAGCTGCAACTCGGGCCCGCGCAACAGCAGCTTGCGCAGAGGCGCCGGCAGGCCCAGGGCCAAGGCTTCCTCCAGCGGGACCCAGCATCCCTTTGGCAAGGCGCTAGTGATTTGTTCGACGTGATGCGGCGTTGCACCGGACGGCAGCACCCAATGCACCGGGTGCAGCGTCCAGTCCAGATGCGTCAGCACATGGGTGAAGCTCGGCAATGCGCTGCCTTCACCCGGCCAGGCGTGGCTGACCTCCCGCAGCGCTGCAGGCGAAGCGAATTCCGGCAGGCTGCGCAAGCCGGCCCAGACACCGGCGTTCGGGCGCTCGCACAGCCACAGCCGCGCGCCCCACTGCAGCCACAGCCAGGCGCTGTCGCGTGCGCTGCGCTTGAGCTTGCGCGTCTTGACCGGGTATTTGTCGGGCTCGCCCGACTGGCGCGCCCGGCAGTTCAGAGCCACGGGACACAACAGGCACAGCGGCGCGCGCGCCAGGCACACCGTGGCACCCAGGTCCATCAAGCCCTGCGTGTACGACTCGATGCCCGCGCACGGCAACAGGCCTTCGGCGGCAGACCAGAGCGCGCGTTCTTGCGCAGCCACCGCCAGATCGCCGTCAAAGGCCAGAAAGCGCGACACCACGCGTTTGACGTTTCCGTCCAGGATCGCGACGCGCTCGCCGAAGCAGAACGCCGCGATGGCGGCAGCCGTCGAACGGCCAATGCCCGGCAGGGTTTGCAGAGCGGCGCTGCTGGTTGGAAAACGGCCGCCGTGCTGCGCCACCACGGTTTGGGCACACGCATGCAGGTTGCGCGCACGGCTGTAGTAGCCCAGGCCGCTCCACATCGCCATGACCTGGTCTTGCGACGCGGCAGCCAGTGCGTGAACGTCCGCGAAGCGTTGCAGGAAACGCGCGTAGTAGACGAGCACCGTGCTCACCTGGGTCTGCTGCAACATGATTTCGGACAGCCAGACACGGTAGGGGTCTGTGCTGCATTGCCAGGGCAGGCCGTGGCGGCCGTGCTGCCGTTGCCACGCGATCAGGGGCGTGGCGAAGATCTCTTGTTCAGAAACGGCTGCCAAGACGCTGCGGATCAGGCCTGCGCTGCAAACTGCAGTACCGGCTCGTTGGGTACAGGCTGATCGGCGTACGGACTCGACTGCGCATGTTCCTTCAGCTTGCGGGCCAGTTCCGCATTGCGTGACTGCAGTTGCTGAAGCTGGGAATCCTGGGCTTCCAGTTCGTTGATGCGCTGCTCAAGATCGCCGGCCGCCACCTGGATGCGCTCCAGGGCTTCGCGGCGGCGGCGAAAACCGCGGCGCCGCTCGCGCAGCTGCGAATCGACCTGGGCCGATGCCATCTTGTTCCACAGCTCCACTTCGCCGCTGGTGTTCTCGAACACCACACGCAATTTGGACACCAGCATGCGGCGAAACTGTTCCATGAACTTGGGTTGCGACAAACGCAGTGCCTGCGTCAGGCCCAGGTACTGCACATAGTTGCGCTGGATCAGCATCAGGTCGAGCTTGAAACGTTCGAGTTCCAGCGGCGTGCTGACGGCCAAACCAAAGCCGAACTCGGCATTCAGCATGCCGAACGACGCGCCAAGCATGTCGTGGATTTCGTTGGTTCGGACCTGCGTGGCTTCAAGCACCTCGCGCAGGCGGCTGCACAGCGCGACAAAGGCCTTCTTGGCGCCCAGATTGAGCAGCAATGCATTCATGGCCGCCTGCATCTCAGTCACTTCTTCGCGCAGGCGGTCACTGCTCAGATCGACCAGCGCGTTCTTCAGCATCCGGTTGTGCACCATGCGCACGGCCTGCAATCGGGTAATGCATTGTTCGAACTCGGCAGTTTCTGCGTCCACACGTTCGAGCATCAAACGGGTCTTGGCCCCGCTCTTGCCACGCAGCCCGCGCAGCTCAAGCATTTGCTCGGCCAGTTGACGGCGCCGGTCGCCCACGTGACGCGACACCTGAGACTCCATGCGTTGCGCGGTTTCGAGAACCGCTTCTTCCAGGGCCTCGCGGCGTTGCGGCAGCAATTGCGCGCCGAGTGCGGCCTCGAGTTCCGGCAGGCGGCTTTCAAGCAGCATCTGCGCATCGCCATCGATGCGCGCAGCCAATGCCTGGCGCGCCGAAATGGGAAAAACGCGCTCGATCGGAGAACCCAGCGTGCGAGCCGTGGCGATCTGTTGTTGTTCGATCTGCTCACGCACTTGCTCGACGGTCGCCAGCGGGTCAGCCAGCGCGTCGATCTTGTTGAGCACCACGAACGCAGTGCTCGCCGGCGAGCCCAGATGGTCGCGCCAGATCGTCATGTCGGATTTGGTGACGCCGGTGTCCGCACCCAGAATGAACACCGCCGCATGCGCCGATGGCAGCAAGCCGAGCGTCAGCTCCGGCTCGGCACCGATGGCGTTGAGCCCCGGCGTGTCGAGCACCACCAGCCCGCGCTTGAGCAAGGGATGCGGGTAGTTGATCAGCGCATGCCGCCAAGCGGGCACCTCGACCCGGCCTTCGTCATCGACGGGCGGGTTGTCTTCGGTGTCGTCGTCGTCCCAAAAGCCCAGGGCGCGGGCGTCGTTCACGCTGACCCACTGGGTGCGGGTGACTTCGAGCAAGGCTTCGGACAGGCGCTCCGCGGACGTCACATCCAGCGTCACATGCGTCCAGGCCTGCATTTGGCCGCGCAACTCGGCCAAGGACAAGCCTTCAAGACGCGTGGCAATGGGCAGCAGCGCCAGCGCCGGCGCCTCTTCGGGCTCATACCCGAGTTCCACCGGGCACATGGTCGTGCGCCCTGGCGTGGCCGGCAAAATGCGGCGGCCGGTGTCGGAAAAAAAGATCGCGTTGATCAGCTCGGACTTGCCGCGAGAAAACTCCGCGACGAACGCGACGACGAGTTTTTCGCCGACCAGACGGCGACGCAGATTGTCCAGCGATTCGCGGGCGGATTCATCTGCAACGTCGTACCCGCTCAGAAAGCGGCTGTATTCGTCGAGACGCTGCCCCAGAGCGGCGCGCCACTCGGCCAGCTCGTCGAGACTGCTTGCAAAGGATGTCGCCATGAAGGGTGGGGTCGGCCGGCAAATGAAGCGTCAGTCATGGTAGCTCAAGCGACTTTGAATGCATGTCGCCGGAAACATCTGGTCACCCCTGTTCATGTGCGCTATTGCTCATCTGCGCTGGCAGTTCGGACAGAAGAAAGTGGATCGCTGACCCTGGACGATGCGACGCACCGGCGTACCGCACACGTGACAGGGCAGACCTTCGCGGCCATAGACGCAGGCCGCGTGCTGAAACTCGCCCGACAAGCCATGTGCGTCACGAAAATCCCGCAACGTGGAACCGCCCAAGGCCAGCGCACGCGCCAGGGTCTGCCGAATGGCCACGGCCAAACGCTGGCTGCGAGGGCGGCTGAGCTTGTCACCGCGCAGACGCGGATCGATACCGGCTGCAAACAGTGCCTCGCAGGCATAGATGTTGCCCGCGCCCACGACGATGCCGCCCGCCAACAGGGCCTGCTTGACGCTCACTTTTCGCCGCCGCAGGGCGGCATGCAAAAAATCGCCGTCAAAAGCGGGGTCGAACGGTTCCAGCCCCAGGCTGGCGAGCAGCTTGCCGGCCACACCTTCGTTCTGGCCGGGCGACCACACCACGGCACCAAAACGCCGAGGATCGGTAAGCCTCAGCGTGCCACGGGTGGTGGCCAGATCGAAATGATCGTGCAGGCCGTGCACGCTCATCGTTTCTCGGAACGCCAGCGACCCGGACATGCCCAGGTGCATGAGCAAGCCCCCGTTCGACAGCGGCAGCCACAGGTATTTGCCTCGTCGCGTGGCCTCGCCAACGGTCAGGGCGAGCAACGCATCCGGGGCGCAGCCCAAGGGCCAGCGCAGCGGCTTGCCCAGCCTCACGCCGGTGATGCGGGCGCCGGCAATGCGCTCGGCAAAACTCTGTCGGGTGACTTCGACTTCCGGAAGTTCTGGCATTCGGGAATTATCGCGACACGATCGGGTCGTACCCGTTCATTGACAGCTTCCGTCAGGGGGCCGCCGCTAGAATCAAACCCGGTTTCAGGAGCCTCCATGCCAGCCAAATTCCCTTTGAGCCACGCCGTACGCGCCACGGCGGCCGTGGCCTGCGCACTGGCCATGGCGCCAAGCGCCTGGGCTCAGTCGGAATCCGCCGCCCCGTTCGAGAATTCGGCGCTGGACGCGCCGATGTTCTATGAGTTGCTGATCGGCGAACTGGAATTTCGCTCCGGCGAGGTCGGCACCGCGTTTCAGGTGCTGCTGGATGCCGCGCGCAAAACCAAAGATGAAGCGCTGTTTCGCCGCGCCACCGAAATCGCGCTGCAGGCGCGGGCCGGCGATCAGGCGCTGACGGCCGCTCAGGCCTGGCGTACCGCCCTCCCCGATTCGCTGGATGCCTTGCGGTATCAAATCCAACTGCTGATCGCGCTGAACCGGCAAGCCGACACGGTCGAGCCGTTGCGTTCGATGTTGCAGCTGACACCCCTGCCCGAACGCCCCGGAATGATTGCGTCGCTTCCGCGCCTGTTCGTGCGCAGCGGCGACCGGCAGCAGTCCGTCAAGTTGCTTGAGAAGGTCTTGCAGCCGTCGCTGGCAGCGCCCGAAACGCGGGTCGCTGCGCAGGTGGCACTGGGCCGGGCTTCACTCGCAGCAGGAGACGCGCCGCGCGCCCTGGAATTGGCACAAAGCGCCTACACGCTGGACCCGGCGGCGGAGGCCCCGGCATTGCTGGCCTTGGAGCTGTTGTCCAGCATGCCGGCCGCCGAGGCCATCGTGACCGGCCATCTCCAGGCCAAGCCCGCCAGCACGCCGATCCGGCTGACCTACGCACGCGTGCTGGCCGGCGCCCAGCGCTATGGCGACGCCATCCCGCAACTTGAGGCCGTGACGCACACAGAACCCCAGTTGGCCGCGCCTTGGTTGACCTTGGGCGCGCTTCAGCTGGAACTCGACCGCCCGGCCGAGGCCACCGCCGTGCTGACGCAATACGTGCGGCAAGCGCAAAACAATCCGGTCGCGGCACTGGTGCTGCCAGACGCGTCGCCGGAAGACGACGAAGATGACAACGATCCTCCGACCGCCGACCAGGGCTTGACGCAGGCCTATCTGCTGTTGGCGCAAGCGGCCGAGCGGCAGCGTGACTATGCCGGCGCCGAAGCCTGGCTCGCCAAGGTCACCAACCCGCAACGCGCGCTGGACGTGCAATCGCGGCGCGCGTCCATGCTGGCCAAGCAGGGCAAGATCAAGGAAGCACGCGAACTGATTCGCCGCTCGCCGGAAAAGAACAGCGAAGACGCCCGC
>DASQOS010000279.1:0-6411 GCA_035644375.1 Rhizobacter sp. | reverse complement strand
CCCGACGGGCCGATGAAGGCGGTGACCTTCTTCGCGGGAATCTCCAAATTGATGTGCTTCAGCGCGTGGAATGCGCCGTAGTAGAAATTGAGATCCCGGACCGAAAGCTTGGCTTGGCCGGTGAGCGTGGTGTCGACTTTGGTGTCCATGTGTTCGCGTTCCGGTTTCAGTGCTTGTTGCGGAAGAAAACCCGCGCCATGATGTTGAGCAGCAGCACGCCCAGCGTGATGAGGAACACGCCAGCCCAGGCCAGGTGTTGCCAGTTCTCGTAGGGGCTCATGGCAAACTTGAAAATCGTCACCGGCAGATTGGCCATGGGCGCGCCCAGGTTGGTCGACCAGAATTGATTCGACAGTGCCGTGAACAACAGCGGAGCGGTTTCGCCGGAGATGCGGGCGAACGCGAGCAGCACGCCCGTCATCACGCCGGCCCGAGCCGACTTCAGTGTGACGGTGGAAATCACCTTCCATTTCGGCGTGCCGAGCGCGTAGGCTGCTTCGCGCAGCGCGTTCGGGATCAGCGTCAACATGTTCTCGGTGGTGCGGATCACCACGGGGATCACGATCAAGGCCAGGGCCAATATCCCGGCAAAGCCCGAGTAGGTTCTCATGCGTGCCACCACGACCGCATAGATGAACAGCCCGATGACGATCGACGGTGCCGACAGCAGGATGTCGTTGATGAAGCGCGTGGCGCTGCCGAGCCAGGTCTTTTGGCCATACTCGGCCAGATAGACGCCGGCCATGATGCCGATCGGCGTGCCGATCAGCGTGGCGAGAGAGACCATCAGCAGAGAGCCCAGGATGGCATTGGCCAAACCGCCCGTTTCAGCCTGAGGGGCGGGCGTCATCTCGGTGAAGACCGTCCATGCCAGGCCGCCCAAACCAAGTCGGAAGGTCTCTATCAGGATCCAGATCAGCCAGAACAGGCCGAACGCCATGGCGGCCATCGACAAACTGAGCGCCACGGCGTTGACTGCCTTGCGGCGACGGCTTTTGGCCAACCGCTGTGGTGTAAGCGTCATGCTCATGAGCGCGCCCCTTCACCCTTCTTCAACTGGGCCAGCAGCATCTTGGACAGGGACAGCACCACAAAGGTGATGAAGAACAGCACGAGCGCCAGATACAGCAGGGACGCCTGGTGCAGGCCCTCGCTGGCTTCCGCAAACTCGTTGGCCAGTACCGAGGTGATGCTGTTGGCGGCCTCAAACAGCGAGGGACTGCCCAGCTGGTTGGCATTGCCGATCACGAAGGTGACGGCCATGGTTTCGCCGAGGGCACGCCCCAGGCCCAGCATGATGCCCCCGATGACGCCGGTCTTGGTATAGGGCAACACCACCCTGAACACGACTTCCCAGGTGGTCGAGCCGAGCCCGTAGGCCGACTCCTTCAGCATGGCCGGCGTGACTTCAAAGACGTCGCGCATGACCGAGGCGATGAACGGAATGATCATGATCGCAAGGATGATCCCTGCCGACAGGATGCCGATACCCACAGGCGCGCCGGACACGAAACTCTTGAGCAGCGGCGTGTTGCCGAACACGGCTTGCATCGGTTGCTGCACATAGGTGGCCAGCACGGGGCTGAACACCAGCAAGCCCCACATCCCATAGACGATGGATGGCACGGCCGCCAGCAGTTCAACCGCGATGCCCAGCGGACGGCGCAGCCAATTGGGCGACAACTCGGTGAGGAACAAGGCGATGCCGAAACTCACCGGTACCGCAATGACGAGCGCGATGAGCGAGGTCATCAAGGTGCCGTAGATCATCACCAGACCGCCGTACTTGTCCTGCACGGGATCCCAGTCGCTGCTCCACAAGAAGCTGAGTCCGTATTCGCGAATCGCGGGCGTAGCACCAATGAACAGCGAAGCAATGATCCCCACCAGCAGCAGCAGGGTCAGAATTGCTGCGCTGTGGGCCAGCACTGAAAATGCAGCGTCTGCCCAGGGGGCCGGCCGCCGCTTTTCAGGCGGACGCCCCATGGGATCAGAGCGTTGCATCTTCGCGTCTTCGTAGTGGGATGCAGGAAGTGTAGCGGCCACGTTCCCTCCGGAATGCAATACGGCGGTCGATCAAAAAGCGCAGATCAGATCACTTGTATGCGATGGGCTTGCCCGAAGCGTCCTTGATCTCGCCCCACTGTTTGCGCACCAGAGCTTTCACCGAGTCGGGCAAAGGCACGTACTCCAGTTCGTCTGCCATCTTGTCGCCGTTGGCATACGCCCAATCGAAGAACTTCAGCGAAGTGGATGCTTGTACCGGCTTGTCCTGCAGCTTGTGCATCATGATGAACGTCGCTGCCGTGATGGGCCAGGAGGTCTTGCCGGGTTGATCGGTCAGCACTTGGTAGAAAGATTTGTTCCATTCGGCGCCTGCCGCCGCTGCCTTGAAAGTATCGGCATCGGGTGCAGCGAAGTTGCCGTCCTTGTTTTTCAGCAAGGCGTAGGTCATCTTGTTCTGTTTGACATAGGCGTATTCGACATAGCCGATCGAATTCGGCAGGCGGTTGACGAACGCAGCGACGCCTTCGTTTCCTTTGCCGCCCGCGCCAACCGGCCAATTCACCGCAGTGCCCTCGCCCACTTTGGACTTCCACTCCGCGTTCACCTTGGACAAATAGTTGGTGAAGTTGAAGCTGGTGCCAGAACCGTCAGCGCGGCGCACCACCGCGATGGCAGCATCGGGCAATGGAACACCTGGGTTGAGAGCGGTCAGCGCCGCATCGTTCCACTTGGTGATCTTGCCCAGGTAGATGTCGCCGAGCACCTGGCCGGTGAGCCGGATCTGGCCTGGCTGAATGCCGGTGATGTTGAGCACGGGAATCACACCGCCGATCACGGTCGGAAACTGCACCAGGCCATCCTTGGCCAGGTCGTCGTCCAACAAGGGCGCGTCCGAGGCTCCGAAGTCCACGGTCTTGCCGCGAATCTGCTTCATGCCCGCACCGGAACCGACCGACTGGTAATTGATATGAGCGCCGGTTGCCTTGCTGTAGGCATCGGCCCACTTGGCATAAATCGGCGCCGGGAAACTGGCACCAGCGCCGGTGGCATCCTGGGCCCACGATGCGGTGGAAACCACACCGGCTGTGACAACAACTGCGGCTTGGATCAGCTTGAACTTCATGCGAGCACCTTTCGGTTGAGGAAGAGGAATTCCGCAACTGTAGAAATGCTGTGTGACAAGCTCGTGACACGCCGCACGCGGCGCTTTTTACTGACACAACAGATTCACTGTTTTGTCACACTCGTCTTTTTTGCCCCGATTTGAGCTCTGACGCTGAAGATTTGTCTCAAGGGTTCAGCGTTTCCGCCAAACGCTCGGCACATCGCTGAGCCTGCTGTGCGTCACGGGCTTCCACCATGATCCGCACCAGCGGTTCGGTACCCGAGGCTCGAATCAGCAAACGACCGTTGTCGGCCAATTCACGTTGCACGCGCGCTTGCTCTTCGGCCAAACGCGGAGAGTTTTTCCAATCCTGGCCGGGCCGCAAGCGCACATTGATCAGGACTTGCGGAAACAGGGTCACCGGTTTGAGCAAATCGGCGAGCGACTGCCCGCTGCGGCTGACCGCCTGCAGCACCTGCAGGGCACTGACGATGCCGTCACCGGTGGTGTGCTTGTCCAGCGCCAGCAGGTGACCGGAGCCTTCACCACCCAGCAGCCAACCGCGGGCAGACAACTCTTCCAATACATAGCGATCACCGACCTTGGCACGCACGAATTCAATGTCGTTTGCCTTGAGCGCCACTTCCACTGCCATGTTGGTCATCAAGGTGCCCACCGCACCGGGCACCCGCTGCCCTTGGGCCAGACGATCGGCCACCATGACGTAGAGCAGTTCATCACCGTTATAAAGACGCCCTTGCGCATCGACCAGTTGAAGTCGATCGGCGTCTCCATCGAGCGCCACGCCGTAGTCGGCGCGGTGTTCACGCACCGCCTGCACCAGTTCGGCCGGCGCGGTGGCGCCGAACCCGGCATTGATGTTGAGCCCGTCCGGCGCACACCCGATGCCGATCACTTCGGCCCCCAATTCATGGAATACATCGGGCGCGGTGTGATAGGCGGCGCCGTGCGCCGCATCCACAACGATCTTCAGGCCCTTCAGCGAGAGATCGTTGCTGAACGTGCTTTTGCAGAACTCGACATAGCGTCCACGCGCATCGTCGAGCCGGCGTGCCTTGCCGAGCTGGGACGAATCGACCCACTGCGGCGTTTCGCCCAGGGCGGCCTCCACTTGGCGCTCCCACTCGTCCGGAAGCTTTTCGCCACGGTTTGAAAAGAATTTGATGCCGTTGTCGGGATAGGCGTTGTGAGACGCACTGATGACGACCCCCAGATCGAGCCGCAGCGCCCGCGTCAGATAGGCAACACCCGGTGTCGGCAATGGCCCGCTGAGCAGCACGTCGACCCCGGCAGAGGCAAAGCCGGCCTCCAGCGACGATTCGATCATGTAGCCGGAAATCCGCGTGTCCTTGCCGATCAGCACGGTCGGGCGTTGAACGCTGGATTTCAAAACCCGGCCGACAGCGTGACCCAACCGAAGCATGAAGTCGGGTGTGATGGGCGCCTGCCCCACCGTGCCACGGATACCATCGGTTCCAAAGTAAGTTCTGCTCAATTGCTGCTCCCGGTCGTCTTGGCGTGGAATTGTGCAGCAGCTAGGCGCCCGTGCCCGCGTCAAATCCGGCAGCACGCCACACCTTCAGAGCCTCCACCGTGGCGGCCACGTCGTGGACCCTGATCACCTTGGCGCCGTTTTGTACCGCGGCCAGGGCCGCCACCACGCTGGCCGTCAGCCGCCCGTCAATTCCACGCCCGGTGATCACACCCAAAGTGTTCTTGCGTGACCAGCCTACGAGCAACGGATAGCCGGTGTTCAGCAGGTCGTGCTGCCGTGCCAGCAGGGCAAGGTTGTGGGCCACCGTCTTGCCGAAACCGATGCCGGGATCGAGGACGATGCGATCCGCCTGCACGCCACGCCCGTGCAACGCGTGCGCGCGGGCGCAAAGAAATTGCCTCACTTCGGCGACGACGTCTCCATAACTTGGCGCTGCCTGCATGGCTTGAGGTTCACCTTGCATGTGCATCAAGCAGATACCGCAGTTCGGGTGAGCGGCCACCACATCAAGGGCCTGAGGCATGCGCAGCGCAAAGATGTCGTTGACGATGTCTGCACCCAGGTCCAATGCGGCGCGCATCAAGGCCGGCTTGCAGGTGTCGATCGACACCGGAACACCCAGCGAGATCGCGCCCTTCAACACCGGAAGCACTCGGCCAAGCTCGTCGTCCAGAGACAACGCCGTGGCGCCCGGTCTGCTGGACTCGCCTCCCAGGTCCAGCAGGTCGGCACCCTCCTTGACCAGGCGTTCACAGTGCGCCAGGGCCGCAGCGGTGGTGGCATGCCGCCCCCCGTCCGAAAATGAATCCGGTGTGATGTTCACGATGCCCATCACGCGCGCTTGATTCAGATCGATGCGAAAACGGCTGGTTTGCCAGTGCATGACGAAAGACCAATGAAAACGGGGCCTAAGCCCCGTTGAAAATCGTGAACCCCGGCGTCAGGCGGCTGCCGGCGCGCTGTCTGGATTGACCGGCGGGGTCGGCCCGCTCGGCTTGTTGCTGCCGGACGTCCAATCCTTCGGCGGACGCGGAGGACGGTCGTTCATGATGTCGTCGATCTGGTCGGCATCGATGGTTTCCCACTCCAGCAGCGCCCGCGCCATCGCGTGCATCTTGTCCTTGTTGTCCTCGATCAGCTTTCTCGCGATCGCGTACTGCTCGTCGATGATGCGACGAATCACGCCGTCCACCTTTTGCATGGTCTGCTCGGACACGTTCACCTGCTTCGTGACCGATCGGCCGAGGAAGACTTCGCCTTCGTTCTCGGCATAGACCATGGGGCCCAGCTCGTCGGTCATGCCATAGCGGGTGACCATGTCACGCGCGATCGACGTGGCGCGCTCGAAGTCGTTGCTGGCGCCGGTGGTCATCTGGTTCATGAACACCTCTTCGGCGATGCGCCCGCCGAACAGCACCGAGATCGTGCTGAGCATGCGTTCCTTGTCGAGGCTGTAGCGGTCGCCTTCGGGCAACTGCATGGTCACGCCCAGTGCACGGCCTCGCGGAATCACCGTGACTTTGTGGACCGGGTCGGTCTTGGGCAGCAGTCGCGCCACCAGGGCATGGCCGGATTCGTGGTACGCCGTGTTCTTGCGCTCTTCTTCCGGCATGACCATGGACTTGCGCTCAGGCCCCATCATGATCTTGTCTTTGGCCTTCTCGAAATCGACCATGTCGACCACACGTCCGTTGCGACGCGCCGCGAACAGAGCGGCCTCATTGACCAAATTGGCCAGATCGGCACCCGAAAAACCCGGCGTGCCGCGCGCCAGGATGTCAGC
>DASQOS010000278.1:0-2808 GCA_035644375.1 Rhizobacter sp. | reverse complement strand
ACGCCACGAACTGGCGATGAAGACGCTGCACGGCGAAGGCGCCGTGCGCACCCTGATGCCCGGCGCCAACTTCCATCTCACCGAGCACAGCCTGTACAGCGGCCAGGGCGCGCTGGCTGGGCGCAGCGACAACCAGTTCCTCGTGCTCAGCGTCAACCATGAAGCCGCCAACAACCTGGGCAGCCAGGCGGCCCAGTTGCTCAAGAACACCGATCTCGAAGCCGGCAGCTACCGCAACCGCTTCAGCGCCGTGCCCGCCGCCGCCACGCTGGTGCCGCCTGGCGTCGCCAAGCCCACCGTGCCCGGCGTGCAAAGCGCCCTCGTGGTGGGCCATCCGAACGAAGTCCTCAGCACCGAACGTGATTTGCGCGTCTGGATTCAGCTGCCGTGGCAGCGCGGCACCCAGCCGGTGGCCGGCGGGCTGCCGGGCCCGCTGACACCAGGGCAGCAAGCCAGCGGCCATGCGCCCGGCAACAATGCCAGCAGCTTGCCGGTGCGCGTTGCGCAAGCCAGCGCCGGGGCCAATTGGGGCAGCGTTTTCCTGCCGCGAATCGGCACCGAAGTGCTGGTCGACTTCATCGAAGGCGACCCCGACCGGCCGATGGTCGTCGCCCAGTTGCACAACGGCCAGGACGCGCAACCGTGGCCGGCCGGCGTCGACAGCGGGGCCAACCACCCCGGCACCTTGTCGGGCTGGCACAGCAGCAGCCTGGACGGCGCCGGCCTGAACCAATGGGTGATCGACGACGCCACCGGCCAGGCCCGCATGCGCCTGGCCAGCCTGAGCGATGCCAGCCCGTGGAGCGAACTCAGCCTGGGCCACATCATCAGCCAGGGTGCCAGCAGCAGCCAGCGCGGCAGCTGGCTGGGCAGCGGCTTCAGCGCCCACACCAGCGGCTGGGCCAGCGTGCGCGCGGCCGAAGGCCTGCTGATCAGCACCACGACGCGCGAAGGCAGCTACGGCAGCGCGCAGAGCACACAAATGGATGCGCAAGAAGCAGTGGCCCAGCTCAAGGGGGCGCAGCAGCTGGGGCAAAGCCTGGGCCAAGCGGCCAGCGCCCAAGGCGCCATGACATTGGCCAGCCACAAGGCGGAAGACGCGCAGGCCGTTCAAGGTTTGCTGAAGGCCATCGATCCGCAGAAAGACGGCAAGTACAGCGGCTCCATCGGTGGACAAGACGCCAAGAAGTCCCAGGCCGGCAGGCGTGAGTTGCAAGACCCGGTGGAACGATTCGCCAAGCCCTATGTGCTGCTGGACACGCCGAGTGCGGCAGTTTTTGCCAGCCCGGCGGCCATTGCCAGCTTCTCCGGGCAGGACACGAGTCTCACGGCGCAGGGCGATGTGCACGCAGCGGCGGCGCACACCGTGAGCCTGGTATCAGGCCAGACCACCAGCCTGTACACGCACCAGGGCGAGTTCCAGGCGATTGCGGCCAATGGCAATCTGAGCCTGCGGGCGCACACCGATCAGATGGAGATCCTGGCCGACAAGGACATCACGGTCGTCTCGGTCAACGACGAGATCACGATCACCGCCAGCCAGCGCATCGAGATGGTGGGAGGGGACAGCAAGGTGGTGCTGAACGGCGCCAACATCGACTTCGTCACGTCGGGGGTGTTCTCGGTGAAGGCGGCGCAGCACAACTGGGCGGGGGGGTCGAGTTCGTCCGTGGAGATGAGCCGCCTGCCCGACACCACAGTGAAGCTCTACGACGAAGCCTTCGCGGTAAAAGATCCGTCCGGGCGAGCCCTGAGCGACTTGCCCTACAAAATCACCGCATCTGATGGCGTAGAAAAGAGCATGAGTCAGCAAGGCGGCGAATCCGTGCGTGTTTCCACATCCGGCAGCGAGTCACTGAAATTCGAGCTGCAATGGCACAAGCTGGAAACATGACGCGAATCATTTGAGCCCAGACCCCGGTCATTCCTGCAACCTTGAGTCGATCCCAACGAGGCACTGTGAGCGATCCCACCACCGTCACCGCGACAACCAACACCACGCCGCAATCGTGCGTGAGCGTCCAATGCGACTGCAACACCATGTGGTCGCTGGTCCAGCAGTTCAGCTACTTGCGGTTGGCCGACGAAACAGGCGACTTCAAATCCAAGCTCGTCAAAGACTACGCCGTGCGGGCTCGCCGCATCGCGGCCACCTACGCACGTTTTTATCTGGAGCAGGAAAAGGGCTGTGACTCAGCCAAGAAGGGCCGGTTCTACTGGATGGCGCTGGGCGCTTTTGCGAGCAAGACGGTGGCCTGTACGCTGGAAGCCTGGCAGGTTCGCACACAGGCCACGCTGGTTTCGAAGAAAACCAAAGAGGGCCTTGGCAAAGGCAACTTCTGGTTGTTCTGCGACATCAGCGGCTGGCACTTGTACTACTGCCTCTATCCCGGCACGTTCGATACGTGCGTAGGCGCACGCAACGCCGAGAGCTATGTGCCTGCGGTCAAGGCACAGATGAAAAGCCTGCCCTGGAGCGCCGAGGCGTTGCCCAAGATCAAGAACATGGCCGTGTCCAAGGAGATCAGGGAAGGGTTTGCGAAGGTCAAGGAATTTGAGCAAGAAGGCGACGCTGGCGAACGCCCTCGAATTCAGATGAAACACCTGATCGCCGTCGCCAACCACGAGCAAGGCGTGATCTTGCAGCCGCTGATCTACGACGACAAAGACTTCGTCTATTGGATAGAAACGCAGCGCAGCGCCTGGGTGAATTGGGCTAGTCCGAACCTCGAGTTGGTGTTCAGCCATGCGTGCAGCACCGAACGGGCAGACTTGACGTCCGTAGCGCCCGAAGAAACGAAATTGGAA
>DASQOS010000277.1:0-4765 GCA_035644375.1 Rhizobacter sp. | reverse complement strand
TGTTGGAGGCAGCGGAACAGCGATTCAGTGCATCGTTATAGGTTAAAAGTTCAGGCCCGGCGTTTCCGGCAGCAGCCTGGCCCGCGCGGGCCACTGGACCCGGGGGGACAACAAAGCAATTGACGGGCCTTCGAGTTCCATCACATCAGGCGCACCTTCACACGTTTGCCTTTGATCTTGCCATCGTTCAGTTTTCGAAGGGCTTGGGCCGCAATGCCACGCTCGACCGCCACATAGGTCGAGAACTCGTTGACGTTGATCTTGCCGATCTGCGCCGCAGTAAAACCGGCTTCGCCGGTCAGGGCGCCCAGCACATCGCCGGGGCGGATTTTTTCTTTGCGGCCACCCAGGATCTGCAGCGTTGCCATGGGTGCACGCAGCGGTTCGTTGGTCTTGGCATCGAGCTTGCTCAAGGCGTGCCATTCAGAGATCAATCCGTGGGCTTTTTCGATGCTGCCCACGCGCCCCATGTCGTCCAGGCTCGCCAGGCTGAGTGCCCAGCCTTGCGCATCGCCGCGGCCGGTGCGGCCGATGCGGTGCAGGTGCACGTCGGTGTCGGGGCTCATGTCGACGTTGATCACGGCTTCGAGCTGCGCGATGTCCAGCCCGCGCGCGGCCACGTCGGTGGCCACCAGCACCGAGCTGCTTCGGTTGGCAAACTGCACCACCACCTGGTCGCGGTCGCGCTGTTCCAGGTCGCCGTGCAAGGCCAGGGCCTGAAAACCCTGTGCGCTGAGCACCTCGACGAGGTCGCGACACTGTTGCTTGGTGTTGCAAAACGCGAGCGTGCTGACCGGACGGTAGTGGTTGAGCAAGAGCCCCACCGCATGCAGGCGCTGTGTTTCATTTACTTCGTAAAACCGTTGGCGGATCTTGGCGCCGTCATGCTGCTCGGCCAGCTTGACCTCTTTGGGCGTGCGCAGGAATTGCTGGCTCAGCTTGGCGATGCCTTCGGGATAGGTGGCCGAAAACAGCAGCGTCTGGCGCGTCTTCGGGCACTGCTTGACGACGTTGGCGATGTCGTCGAAGAAGCCCATGTCGAGCATGCGGTCGGCTTCGTCCAGCACCAGCGTGTTCAGCGCGGACAGGCTCAGGCTGCCCCGTTCCAGGTGGTCCAGGATGCGGCCCGGCGTGCCGACTGCGATGTGGGCGCCATGCTCGAGGCTGGCCAGTTGCTGGCGCATCGGTGCGCCGCCGCACAGGGTGACGACCTTGATGTTTTCCTCGGCACGCGCCAGTCGGCGGATCTCTTGCGTCACCTGGTCGGCCAATTCGCGTGTCGGGCACAGCACCAGCGACTGCAAGGCAAAGTTGCGGGCATCGAGCCGGGCCAGCAAGGCCAGCGCAAACGCGGCGGTCTTGCCGCTGCCGGTCTTGGCCTGCGCGATCAAATCGTGCCCCGCCAAGGCCAGCGGCAGGCTGGCCGCCTGGATCGGCGTCATGCTGAGATAGCCCAACTGCTGCAGGTTCGCCAAGGTGGCGGCAGGCAAGGGCAGCTGGCTGAAACCGGGCCCGGCGGGCGGGGGCGAGGGCGGGCTGACAGGGGCTTGGGACATGACCGATTATCGGAGGCGCCTGGGAACGCCGGGCCGACCGGCTCTCAGGGCCGCTTCTCCAGCGTCATCACGTCGTTCTCGCGTTTCATCTGAAAGCGCGTCAAGAAACTGTTTCCGAGCAAGACGAAGGGCATCTGGGCCGGCACCACCAAGGCCTCGACGTTGTAGACCTGCACGTCGCCCACGCGCACGCTGCCCAACATCACGCGGTGCACCGGCACCTGCCCGTTGGCCGTGTTGGCCAAGCCGTGCTCACCGTCTTTGTATTTCAGGCCGATGCGGTCGGCCTCGACCTGGCTCAGCGACACGTTGGTGGCGCCGGTGTCCACGACGAACTGCACGGCGCGTCCGTTGATCGAACCGGCGGTGACGAAATGTCCACCGGAACCGGCGGTGAGCACGATCTTCGAGCCGCCGCCTTCGCTGGCAGCGCCCCCCAGGTTCACCTGAGATCCGCCCAATGGCAGGGTCACGCGTTTGCCGCCGACTTCGACGACCGAGCTGTCGCTGGCCACGCTGAGCAGCTTGACGCCCTGGACCGTGTTGCCCGTGGCCACGGTGCGCGGACTGCCGTCGATCATCAGCAAGGCCTTGTCGCCCAGCCGGCCGCTCATCGAGACGGTCTGGGCCGCGGCGGCGCTGCACAACAAGGCGGCTGCGGCCGCCAGCGCACGCATCGCGTTCAATCGCGGAAGTTGTCGAACGACAGCGGCGCGTCGGGAACGTCCTTGCGTATCAGCGCCATTGCTGCCTGCAGATCGTCGCGCTTGGCGCCGGTCACGCGCACGATGTCGCCCTGGATGGCAGCCTGCACCTTGAGTTTGCTTTGCTTGAGCAGCGTCTGGATCTTCTTGGCGGTGTCGCTGTCGATGCCGCTCTTGACGGTGATCAGCTGTTTGACCTTGTCACCGCCGATCTTCTCGATCTTGGCGCTGCGGTCCATGTAGCGCACGTCCACACTGCGCTTGGTGAGCTTGGCGATGAGAATGTCCAGCACCTGGCCGATCTGGAAGTCGCTGTCGGCGTAGATCGTGAGTTCCTTTTCCTTCAGCTCGACGCGGGCCGAAGAGCCCTTGAAGTCGAAACGCGTGCCGATTTCCTTGGCTGTCTGATCGACGGCATTGCGCACCTCGACCAGATTCGGGTCTAACACGGCATCAAAGGTCGGCATGGTGGTGTTCTCGTCAATCGTTGGCGTCTTGGGGGAGGAAGTCTGAAGCAGACTGGCCCACACGGCGGTGAATCAGCGAAAATTATGCAATGCAAATCGAATCGGGCGTGAGCCTGAAACCCTATAACAGCTTCGGCCTGCCCGCCGTGGCCCAGACGCTGGTTCGCGTGGCCAGCGACGCTGACGTGCGCCGCGTGGTCGACCACCCGCAACTGGGCCGTTCGCCCAAGTTCATTTTGGGCGGTGGCAGCAACATCATCCTGACGCGTGACATGCCGCAGCTGGTGCTGAAGGTCGAAGTGCTGGGCAGGCGCCGGGTCGAAGAACGCGCAGATGCCTGGATCGTCGAAGCCGGTGCGGGCGAGAACTGGCATGAATTCGTGGCGTGGACGCTGGAGCAGGGTTGTCCGGGCCTGGAAAACATGGCGCTGATCCCGGGCACGGTCGGTGCCGCCCCGGTGCAGAACATCGGAGCGTATGGCGTCGAGTTGAGAGACCGGTTCGAGGCGCTGGACGCGGTCGACCTGGTGACGGGCCGCTCGGTCACGCTGGGCCCTGACATTTGTGCGTTCGGCTACCGCGACAGCGTTTTCAAGCATTCGCTCGCGTCGCGTAGCGTCATCACGCGGGTGCGCCTTCGTCTGCCCAAACGCTGGCAGCCGGTGTTGGGCTACCTGGAACTCGAACGCAAGCGGGTCGAGAGCGGCATCGATGCGCCCAGCGCGCAGCAGGTCTTCGACTGGGTTTGCGCGATCCGCCGTGCCAAGTTGCCGGACCCGGCCAAGGTGGGCAACGCAGGCAGCTTCTTCAAGAACCCGGTGGTCACGCCCGAGCAGTGCCGCGACATCATCGGGCGCGATCCGGAGATCGTGCATTACCCCTTGCCGGATGGCAGCATCAAGCTGGCGGCCGGCTGGATGATCGATGCCTGCGGGTGGAAGGGCAAGTCTGTCGGGCAGGCGGGGGTTTATGAGAAGCAGGCGCTGGTGCTGGTGAATCGCGGCAGCGCGATCGGGTCGGAGGTGATGACGCTGGCGCGGGCGATTCAGGAAAGTGTTTATGGGCGGTTTGGGATTCGGTTGGAGCATGAGCCGGTGGTGGTTTGATTCTTGTTTTTTTCTGGGTTCTTTCCTTCTTTCCATCTGCGATACCCGGCGCGGTGCATCGCAGATGGAAAAAAACAAAAAAGCAAAAAGGCGACCCTAAGCCGCCTTTCATCCCCCAAAAAACACCCCTCACTCAAAGTGGCAGATGTAATGCAAAGTCTGCGTCACCTCAATCTGAAACGAAGAATTCTTCGACACCTTGAACGACTGCCCCCCGCTGTACGGCAACCAAGCCTCGCTGTCCGCCAACTTCACGCGGCACACACCTTCCAGCAGCTCCATGGTCTCCGGCGCCGCGGTGCTGAACTTCAGCGAAGAAGGAAGAATGACGCCGACACTTTTCTTGGCGCCGTTGGGCAGTTCGATGCTGTGCGAAACGCACTTGCCATCGAAGTAGACGTTGGCGCGGGTGGTGATGGCGGCGCTGATCTTGTCGGTCATGGAATCCTCAGTCCTGTCGGGTGGTTTTCTGCCGATCATCGGCGATGTCTGACCCCGGCGTGTCTCGCGCGCCTTTCGGGGCCTGGGAGCGCAGGCGCAGCAGCGTCATCTGCAGCAGCCGCGCATCGCTGCTGGCACGGTGGCGCGGCAGTCGGGATTGCTTGCTTATTTCTTGCTGCATGTCGTGCCAGTCGCTGGCTTCGCTGTCGGACAGCAGGCTGCGCAGGCTGTCCAGGCGAAACCGCGGGTTCAGTTCCGCCGTTTCGAACAGCGCGGCCAGCCATGAATAGTCGTGTGCCCAGCCGTCGCTGAACAAGGTGCGGCCATGCAGGCGATCGTTCAGCAGCAAGGCCACGTCACGCACGCTGCGGCCATGGCGTTCCAGCGTGTCGCGCGAAATGTGATGCACCTGCTCCGCGGCGGCGTCCCAGTGGGTCCAGTGCGGAGCCGGGCGGATCAGCGTGCAGAAGCTTTCGCCATCCGGCAGCACA
>DASQOS010000276.1:0-13806 GCA_035644375.1 Rhizobacter sp. | reverse complement strand
TGCTGGACATGCTGGCGCATCGCTCGATCCAGAAGCTGCTGGTCATCAATGCGTCGGCCCAAGGCGAAACGATCGAAGACGTGATGGTGTCGTACCGTGCCGCCACCTGCCGCGGCATCGTGCTGTCGAAGATGGACGAGGCCGTCAAGCTGGCGCCCGCCCTCGACGCGCTGATCCGCCACAAGCTCAAGGTCGTCGGCGTGGCCAACGGCCAGCGCGTGCCCGAAGACTGGCACCGCCTGTCGGCGCATGCGCTGGTGCACCGCGCGCTGCGCGCCAGCATCAACCCGGCTTACCGCATGGATGCCGACGACGTGAACCTGATCTTCACGGCGCGGCAACAGGCGCAGCGTCCGCGTCCGCCGCTTCACGCCTGATGCCCGGCGTCTGAAATTCCCCACGTGCCAACTCCAATCGAACTCCAAATGCACGAAGCTTTCAATTCTTCTCTCCCGCTCGACCAGGCGCACGGTTTGCGCCGCTTGTTCGCGCACGCACGGGTGCGTTTTGTCCCGGTGGTCGCCAACCCGCACATGGCGTTCGGCGGCGTGATGCTGGAGCGCCTGTGCACTGCTCTCGGAGAGCAGGGCGCGCACGTGCTGGTGATCGACGCGGCAGACCGCTCGCCGGCGCCTGGCGAACTGTGCGTGATGGACCTGAGCGAATGTGTCGAAACCCTGTCGGCCCAGGTGTCCTATCTGGCTGCGCGCGGTCTGCCGGTGCGTTATGTGGATGCGCAGGGCTCGACCGCCGGCTTTTTGCAGGCCGCCGCCGACGCCGTGCCGCAGGCCGACGTGGTGCTGGTGCATGCCAACGAATCTGATCTGTGCCGCATGTTCATGCGCACCGAAGCGCGCCCCTTGCTGCTGGCCGACGACCGTCCCGCCAGCGTGACGCACGCCTATGCGGCGATGAAGCTGCTGACGCAGCGCGCCGGGCTGGTGGTGCACGACTTGCTGCTGTGCGCCGCGCCGACCTCGCCGCGCGCCGAACGCATTGCGATGCAGCTCGCCACCTGCGCCGATGATTTTCTCGGCGCGGTGTTGCGCGACTGGCTGCATGTCGATCCCGCATCCGACGCACGCGACCCGCCGACACCGGCGCTGCGCCGCTGGGCGCGCGACGTGCTGCAGCCGGCCGGCAACCCCATGCCGGTTCGGGTGCCGGCTGCGGCCAGCTTTCAACACGCATTGAATTGAATTTCCGGAGCTGACCCATGTACACCGCCAAAGGCCAACTCGATGTCAACTCGATGCTCAAGCAGTACAGCCCGCTGGTGCGGCGCCTGGCGCATCAGATGATCGCCAAACTGCCGGCCAACGTGGAGCTGGACGACCTGATCCAGGTCGGCATGATCGGCCTGACCGATGCGCTGTCACGCTTCGATGCTGCACAAGGCGTGCAGTTTGAAACCTTCGCGACGCAGCGCATTCGCGGCGCCATGCTCGACGAGCTGCGCGGCAACGACTACCTGTCGCGCGGCGTGCGCAAGCAGCAGCGCAGCATCGAATCGGCGGTGCACAAGCTGGAGCAAAGGCTGGGCCGTGCGCCGGCCGAAAGCGAGATCGCCCGCGAGATGGGCGTCACGCTGGTCGAGTACCAAGAATTGCTGGGCAAGGTGCGCGGCACGCAGCTCGTCTACCTGGAAGACATGGCGGGCGACGACGGCGACAACGACTACCTCGACCGCCACGTGGCGGACGAAGGCTTCAACCCGCTGGCGCTGTTGCAGGATCAGCGCATGCGCGAAGCGCTGGTGGAAGGCATCAAGACTTTGCCCGAGCGCGAGCAGTACGTGATGAGCATGTACTACGAGCACGACATGAACCTGAAAGAAATTGCCGCCGTGCTGAAGGTCACCGAATCACGCGTCTGCCAGCTGCACAGCCAGTCGATTGCGCGGCTGCGCGTCAAGCTGCGCGACTGGTAGGTCCGGCACCGGTCCCACATCCGACAGCTCTGGTCGCCGCACCATGAAAGCCTGGCCCTTGCCGGCGCTGATCGTCTGGGCGCTGGCCTGGGGCCTGTTCCTCGTCTTGCCGACCTTCGGCGCTCCCCTGTGGAGCGCTTTTGCATTGGCGGCCGCGCTGGGCAGCGTGCTCAGCCTGCTGGGCAGCACACCCTGGCGGCGCATCTTCATCGCCGCCGGTTTCCCGCTGTCGTTGCTGGCGTCGGGCCTGGCGCTGGCCGTGCCGGCCTGGGCCTGGCTGGCACCGCTGCTCGTCCTGCTGGCGATGTATCCCGTGCACGCCTGGCGCGACGCCCCCGTTTTTCCGACACCGCGGGGCGCGTTGCGCGGTCTGGCCGGGGTGGCGCCCTTGGCGGGTGCGGCACCGCGCGTGGTCGATGCCGGGTGTGGTGTCGGCGACGCGTTGCGCGAACTGCGCGGCGAGTACCCGCAGGCGCGCCTGGAAGGCATGGAATGGAGCTGGCCGCTGCGCCTGGTGTGCGCGTGGCGCTGCCGCCTGATGCGCGTGCCGGCACGCATCCAGCGCTGCGACATCTGGGCCGCCGACTGGTCGCCGTATGCGATGGTGTACCTGTTCCAGCGCCCCGAAAGCATGGCGCGGGCGGTGCGCAAGGCCGCACGTGAACTGCGCTGCGGCGCATGGATGGCGAGCCTGGAATTCGAGGCCCTGGGCCTGCAGCCCACCGCGGTTCACACCTGCGCCGATGGGCGGCCGGTGTGGCTGTATCAGGCGCCGTTCATGTTGGCCCCCCCGGTCGCGGTGCTCCTGCCCCCAGGGGGCTGAGCCCGGACACATCGGGTCCAGTGGACCCGATGTGCCTGGCGAAGAGCCGAGCGTCTTCGCTCGGCGCGGCCTGCAAGGCCCAACGTGACGGCCGGGAGACCCGTTCGTGCGTTGTGGCTTGATCCGGGCGACGCTGCGCGCGCCCGTTGGCGATGGGGTGCCGCCTGAGGTCTCAGGGAAACTTGTGCCGCTTGGAAGACTGTGCGGAGATGTCGGTTCAGAACATCAGAAAAGGAACGGCACGAAGCGCTTGGTGGTCTGCATGTAGGCGCGGTACGCCGGCCCGAAGTAGTTCAGGCACTCGGCCTCGTCGCGCAAGGCCGTCAGCAGCAAGCACACGCTGGCGCCTGCGACCAGCAAGCTGCTGGCCAACGACACGTCCTTCAGGTAGGCGCCCCAGGCCAGGGTCAGCAAGGCGGCGTACATCGGGTGCCGGATGTAGCGGAACACGCCGGTCGTGACCAGCGACGAGGTTTTTTCGAACCCGAGCAATTCGTTGTCCGGCCGGTCTGCGTCGGGCCGGCCCACGCGCTGCAGCAACTGCAGCGCGTGGATCACCAGCGGAATGCCGGTGGCCAGCAGCACCCAGGACGCGATCTGCTGCGGCGCAAACGGGTCGACTGTCCACATCGGGAAGTTGATCAGCAGCAGCGCCAGCATGCATTCCCAGGCAAAAAAGCGGTAGAAGCCGTGCGAACGCGGCAGCCGCAGCGAGCGCCGCGAGATGTAGGCGATCAGCGCACTGCCGGCGAGGAATAGCAGTAGGGAGGAGGAGGTCATGGCGAGATTGTCACGCCAGAGGAATCAGAGCGAGCGCAGCGAAGCGTGACCGAGCAACGCCCAAGGATCCGGCTTTGCCGGTCCGACGGGTGGCGCCCCTCGGGGGGCAGGAGCGAAGCGATGGGGGGCCTGTTTTTCAGGCCTGCAGCACGCCGCCGCGGCCGCGATCGGCATTGCCGATGGCCGAGTACACCGAAGGCGCCGTGTCGCGCGGCATCAGCACGTCGATCGCGCGATCGAGCGCGGCGGTTGCGCGGGCCAGGGCTTCGCGCTGCGAGGCGACCAGGCCGCTGGCGAGCATCAGGCGTTCGCGCAAACGTGGCGGCAGGGTGCCGCTGCGCGCGGCATGCGTGAAGTGGTCGACGGCGCGCGCCAGCGCGCGGTGCAGTTCGGTGGCGTGCTCGACGATGGCCGCACTGTCGTTGGCACGCAGCGATTCGCCCAAAGACGCGAGCCGGGTTTCCACCGCAGCCAGGGTCGCTTCGAGTTCAGGACTGACTTGAGGAGCGGGTTTGTTCAACAAGGATGTCACCGGAAGCAGCATGAAGACTCAAACGAGGGCACGAGAAGCGCAGGTCGCCAAGGCAATAAAGTCGAAGAATCGGGTTCAGTGCTTGCCCAGCACTTCTTTCGCATTCGAGATCAGCTTGTCGGCGATGGCGTCGGCGTTGATCTTGAACTTGCCGTCGGTGATCGCCTGTGCAATGCGCGCGACCTTGTCGGCATCGAATTCAGACGAGCTGTTGCCCGACAAGAGGCTGGTTGCCGCATTCGACAACTCGACCTTGGCGCTGGGATCCGTGGCGGCCGCAACTTCGTTGGCCTTGGCGGTTTCGCCGGCCTGAGTGCGTGCAGTCCCGGCGGGGACCGGGGCGGGTTTTTCAGCAGGATTGCCGATCTTCATCATGTACTCCTTAGGCTTGGTGTGCCCCAAGCCTTTCAACATGGACGGTGTATCGGCCCGTCCGGCGGGGAACTTTAGGGAAATCCTTTGAATTGTTGCCGCTGGCCCGTTTTTTCACAATGCGATTTCCAGTTCGTGTTGCGCGACGGGCATTCCGGACACCACGCGACCGTTTTCGGTGCGCACCCGGGCGGTCTGCCCTTCCATTCCGGCCGTGAGGGCCTCACCGCGTCCGAGCGCCGCAAACCCGGTGCCCACGGCCCGGATCTGCACGCTGTCGCCGGCGGCAAACCACTGCCTTACTTTCAAGCTGCCCTGACGCAGGCTCTGGCCGGCCGCCAGCGGCCTGGCCAGCGTGCGCCCGAGCACCAAGTCCGGTATGGCCAGCGCCTGCAGAGGCTCTTCCGACAGATTGACATCGGCTTCGCGCAAGTCGGCTTGAGCCAAAACATGGCCCGCAGGCAGGGGGGTCGCGGCCACCAGTGCCCGGCCGTAGACATTGACGGTCAGCGGCAGATAAACGTTCCAATGGGTGACGCCCTCCACGCAGCGCAGGCCAATGCGTGACTTTCCCCACAATTTGGCGCCGGCCGGCACGAAGGCCTGGACCTGCTTGCAGGGCGCCAGCCGCAAGCGGGGATCCAGTTCGCCCAAGGCCAGTTCCATGCGCAGTTCGGAGGGCAGGGCGGCATGGGCCGCCACCAACTGACGCACCTCCTGCGCCAGCGGTTCGCTCAACAGGTTCGCCGTTGCGGCCGCGGCCGGCGCAGCCCATGCCGCGCTGGTCAGCCACAGGGGCAGCCAAGCGATGAGGAGATGCAACGAGAGCAGGGTCTTGTACACGCCCTCACTTTAGAACGGGCAGGTTGGCGCCAAGGCGACGAACTGACGGTCAAAGGAGGCGCTATTTCCGCTTATGTTTTGCCGGTCGCTGCCCACAATCCTTTCACATCACCCCATGGGTTTTGTGCCAGGGAGACCGCAAATGCTGAACCGACTCACCGATACGCTGGACTTTCACGGGCAGGCCTTGGCGCTGCGCTCGGAGCGCCAGCAACTGCTCGCCAGCAACATTGCCAATGCCGACACCCCGGGTTACGTGGCCCGTGACATGGATTTCAACCAGGCGCTGCGTCAAGCCACCGGCGCCATGCAGGGCGCCACCGGTCAAGCATCGGGCCTGGCGGCCACGCAGCCGGGGCACATCGGAACCAGCGCCGGCGGCAGTCCGGGGCAATCCAGCCTGGTGTATTCAACGCCCAGCCAGACCAACCTCGACGGCAACAGCGTCGACATGGACCGCGAACGCGCCAACTTCGTCGACAACTCGGTGCACTACGAAGCCACGCTGCGTTTCATCAACAACAACGTGCGCACGATGCTCGATGCGATCAAGGGCGGCTCATGAACACGACATTCTTCATTAGCGAGCAGCCGGCCTTGGAGCCGCGGCCGTCGTTCCCCTCGGGGGATCGGCCGACGTACGCGTCGGACGAGGGGCAGTCATGAGCATGTTCGAGATATTCAATGTGTCGGGCAGCGCGGTCAGCGCGCAGTCGCAGCGTCTGAACGTGGTCGCCTCCAACCTGGCCAACGCCGACACCGTGGCCGGCCCCGATGGCCAGGCTTACAAGGCGCGGCAAGTCACCTTTCAGACCGAATTGATGGGGCAGGCCGGCCAGATGGGCGATGCCACCGCTGCCGGGGTGAAGGTCAGCAACATCACCGAGGACCAGACGCCGGGGCGCCGCGTCCTGGACCCGAAGAACCCGCAGGCCGATGCCGATGGCTACGTGACCTACAGCAATGTGAACCCGGTGGAGGAGATGGTGAACATGATCTCCGCCTCGCGCTCGTACCAGAACAACATCGAAGTCATGAACACGGCCAAGACGCTGTTGCTCAAGACATTGCAAATGGGTCAATGACCCTGACAAGGAACAGCCATGACCGTCTCCAGTGTCCAGTCCCCGACATCCATCTACGACAGCCTCAACGCCAAGTCGGCCGCCGCCGCGACGCCGGCGAGTACCACCGATGCCTCTGACCGGTTCCTGAAGCTGCTGGTGGCACAGATGAAGAACCAGGACCCGTTGGCTCCGATGGACAACGCCCAGGTCACCAGCCAAATGGCGCAGATCAGCACGGTGACCGGCGTGCAGACCCTCAACACCTCGGTGCAAGGCCTGTCCACCCAGATGGTGGGCCTGCAGGCACTGCAAGGGGCCTCGCTGGTCGGGCACGACGTGATCGTGCCGGGCAACTCGATCGACATGCAAAACGGCGTGGGCCAAGGTGGGTTTGAACTCACCAGCGCGGCCGACGCGGTCAAGGTGGACGTCCTCAGCTCGGGCGGACAGGTGATCGACACCCTGAACCTGGGCGCGCAAAGCGCCGGCATGCAGAGCTTCAGCTGGCCCGCCGGCAACAACGCGACGGCCACCGGGCTCAAGTTCCGCGTGACCGCCACCAGCGGCGCCACCAAGCTGGACGCCACCCCACTGATGCGCGACACGGTCGATGCCGTGAGCACCAACGGCAATACCTTGATGCTGGACTTGCAGAACTCCGGCAGCGTGGCTTACAGCACGGTCAAGGCCTTCAACTAATCACCGCCTTCACGGCTTACTCCAAGGACATATCCCATGGGCTTCCAACAAGGTCTCTCCGGTCTGAATGCGGCGAGCAAGAACCTCGAAATCATCGGCAACAACGTTGCCAACGCGAACACCTATGGCGCCAAGCAATCGCGCGCCGAGTTCAGCGACATGTACGCCGCGGCGCTGGGTGCCGGCGGCACCAGCAACGTCGGCATCGGCGTCAATGTGCAGGCGGTCACGCAGCAGTTCAGCGAAGGCAACATCAGCACCACCGGCAATTCGCTCGACCTGGCCATCAACGGCTCCGGTTTCTTTGAAGTGAGCAGCGCGGGCCAGACGATGTACTCGCGCAACGGCCAGTTCGAGGTCAACAAGGACGGCTACCTGGTCACCAGCGGCGGTGGCCAGTTGCTGGGCTATCCCGCGGACGCTCAAGGCGTGATCCAGCCTGGCAGATCGGCTCCTTTGCAGTTGCCCACGGCGGGCATCGACCCGGCGGCGACCACCAAGATCTCGATGGAGATGAATCTGGACTCGCGCGCAGCCACCACGCTGCCGGCTACCACGCCGCAGGTCAACTTCAGCGACGCCACCACGTACAACAATGCCACCTCGTTGACCGTCTACGACGCCAAGGGACAGGACGTGGCGCTGACCTATTACTTCCAGAAGGCCGCGACCGACACCTGGAACGTCTATGTCACGGCCAACGGCACCTCGGTTTCGGTGGACGGTGCCGGCAATCCGCTGCCGTTGACAACGATCGACTTCCCTTCGAACGGCGGCGCACCGACCGCACCGGTCGGCACGGTGAACCTGGACGTACCGGCTTCAACCAACGCCGCCGGCGCGGACACCCTGGCGATCACCGGCATTCAGCTTGATCTGGCGGGTGCCACGCAGTTCGGCGCAGGCTTCGGTGTCACCAACCTGACGCAAGATGGCTACGCACCGGGCCAGCTGTCGGGTCTGTCGATCGAAAAAGAAGGCATCGTGATGGCCTCGTACTCGAACGGCCAGTCCAAACCCGCCGGGCAGATCGAGTTGTCCACCTTCCGCAACACGCAGGGACTCAAGCCGATGGGCGGCAACCTGTGGTCGCGCACGTTCGACTCGGGGGACCCGATTGTCGGAACGCCGGGGCAGGGCAACCTGGGGGTCTTGCAATCCGGTGCGCTGGAAGAGTCGAACATCGATTTGACGGCCGAGCTGGTGAACATGATGACCGCTCAGCGCGTCTACCAGGCCAATGCACAAACCATCAAGACAGAGGATCAGGTGTTGCAGACGCTTGTGAACCTGCGCTGATGCCTTGATTTTTTGGTGTGCATCGTGTCTCTTTTTGTTTTTTCTTCTCGCTGCGTGAGGCTGCGTCGGGTCTCGCCCCGACAGGCGAGTAACGCAGTTGGGACAAAAAATACCCAACAAGGAGCAGCGCCATGGACCGCATGATCTATTTGTCGATGTCAGGTGCCAAGGCGACCATGCAGCGGCAGGACACGCTGGCCAACAACCTGGCCAATGTCACCACGCCCGGCTTTCGCGCCGAACTGCAAGCGTTTCGCGCGGTGCCGGTGCAAGGCAGCGGCGCGAGCACCCGTGTCTATGCGCTGGAAAGCACGCCGGGCTACGACGCCACCCCCGGCGTGATCACCGATACCGGGCGCAACCTCGATGTGGCCGTCAAAGGCGACAGCTGGCTGTCGGTGCAAGCACTCGATGGCACCGAGGCCTATACCCGCGGCGGTTCGTTCGACGTCAGCAGCGAAGGCATGCTGACGACGCGCGGCGGCCTGCCGGTGCTGGGCGATGGCGGTCCGATTCAAATTCCGGCCAACAGCGAAGTGACGATTGGCAGCGACGGCACCATCAGTGCCAAGGACGGCACGGGAAAGATCAACGCCGTTGGCAAGCTCAAGCTGGTCACGCCCGAGGCTCCCCTGGAGCGTGGCGAGGACGGTCTGTTTCGCGCACCTGAGGGCGACTTGTCGGCCGATCCGGCCGCGCGTGTGCAGGACGGCGCCCTCGAAGGCTCCAACGTGAGCGCGGTCGGCAGCATGGTCGCGATGATCACCGCAGCGCGCCAGTTCGAGGCGCAAATGAAGATGCTGCAAACGGCCGAAGGCAACGACAAGGCCTCCGCCCAACTGCTCTCAACGAACTGATCGAAAAAAGGAGCATTCATCATGATGCGTTCCCTGTGGACATCGAAGACCGGCATGGAGGCCCAGCAGACCCAGCTGGACCACATCTCGAACAACCTGGCCAATTCGGCCACCAATGGCTACAAGGCCTCGCACGCGGTGTTCGAAGACCTGATGTACCAGAACCTGCGGCAAGCCGGCGCCAACAGCACCGAGCAGACCACCCTGCCGACCGGCTTGCAGGTCGGCTCGGGTACGCATGCGGTGGCAACCTCGCGCAGCTTTGCGCAGGGCAGCCTTCAGCAGAGCAACAACACGCTCGATCTGGCGGTGCGCGGCCAAGGGTTCTTCGAGATCCAGTTGCCCGACGGCACGCAGGGCTACACCCGCGACGGCTCGTTCCAGGTCAACTCGCAAGGTCAACTGGTCACCAACAACGGCTATACCGTGCAACCGGGCATCACCATCCCGGCCAATGCGCAGAGCGTGACGATCGGCTCCGACGGCACGGTCAGCGTCACCCTGCCCGCACAGACCGCCCCGCAAGCCGTGGGCCAGTTGCACCTCGCCAATTTCGTGAATCCGGCCGGCCTGGATGCCAAAGGTCAAAACCTCTATATCGAGACGGCAGCCTCCGGCACGCCCACCACCGGCACGCCCGGACAGAACGGCCTGGGCGCGATTCAGCAGGGTTTCGTTGAAACCTCGAACGTGAACGTGGTGGAAGAGCTTGTCGGCATGATCCAGACGCAGCGTGCTTACGAACTCAACTCCAAAGCCATCCAGACCGCGGACCAGATGCTGCAGCGTTTGGGCCAGTTGTCATGAAAGTTTGGTTCGTGCTGGCCGCGTGCCTGTGGCTCGCGGGCTGCGAAACGCTGTACAGCGTGCCTCACGTCGACGTGGCGGGCTCGCCCAAGGTCCGGCCTCTGCCGGTGGCACCGCCTGCGTTCAACAACGGCTCGATCTTTCAGGCCAATCAGTACCGTCCGATGTTCGAGGACTACCGCGCGCGATTGGTGGGCGACACGCTGACCGTGCAGATCGTGGAAAAAGTCGCGGCCAGCCAAACCAGCACCAGCTCCATCGACAAGTCGGGTACCGTGTCTGCCGGCATCACCGCGTTGCCCGGCATCAGCCCCAAGGCCTTCGCACGCGCCGGCGCCGACGCGACCTCGGCGAACAGCTTCGCGGGCAAGGGAAGCACCGAGAACACCAACGACTTCTCGGGCACCATCACCAGCGTGGTCACCGAGGTGCTGCCCAACGGCCACCTGCTGATCACCGGAGAAAAACAAATCGGTGTGAATCAGAACGTCGATGTGCTGCGCTTTTCGGGCCAAGTCGACCCGCGCGCCATCCAGCCGGGCAATACCGTGGCTTCGGCGCAGGTGGCGAATGTGCGCATCGACCACCGCGGGCGCGGTGCACAGGCCGACGCCAACGGAATAGGCTGGTTGGGACGCTTCTTTTTGAACGTTCTGCCGTTCTGAAGAAATCCAGAATCGGTGGCAACAAGGATGCCGCAGACATGGAATTCAAGACCGAAACGCTGCTGAAAGCTCTGATAGGGCTGACAGTCATGGCGGCCAGCACCGCACTGTGGTGGCCGTTGCAGGCCCATGCCACGCGCATCAAGGAAGTGGCGGTCGTCCAGGGCGTGCGCTCCAACCAACTGGTGGGCTATGGCCTGGTGGTCGGTCTCGACGGCACCGGCGATCAGACCACCTCGGCGCCATTCACCACGCAAAGCTTGACGGCGCTGCTGCAGCAGATGGGCGTCACGGTGCCGGCCGGTACCAACATGCAGATCAAGAACGTGGCCGCCGTGATGGTGACGGCGCAGCTGCAACCTTTTGCGCAGCCAGGCCAGACGCTGGACGTCAACGTATCGTCGCTCGGCAATGCGAAGTCGCTGCGCGGTGGAACCCTGATCGCGACGCCGTTGAAGGGCGCTGACGGCCAGATCTATGCGCTGGCACAAGGCAACCTGATCGTCGGCGGCGCAGGCGCATCGGCGGCGGGCTCCAAGGTGCAGATCAATCACCTCAACGCCGGGCGTGTGCCCGAAGGGGCGACGGTCGAACGTGCGGTTGCCACGCCGCTGAACCAGGGCCAGACACTGCAACTCGACCTGAACTCGAGCGACTACACCACGGCCCGCGAGGTCGCCCGCGCCATCAACGCCAAGATGGGCGAGGGCCTGGCCCAGCCGATCAATGGCCGCGTGGTTCAAGTGCGCATGCCGGATTCGCCCGAAGCACGCGTGGCATTCCTGGCCGACATCGAGAACCTGCCGCTGGAACTGGCCGCACCGGCTGCGAAGGTCGTGATCAATGCGCGCACCGGCTCGGTGGTGATGAACCAGACCGTGAGCCTGAGCGCTTGCGCCGTGGCCCATGGCAGCCTGTCGGTGACGATCAGCACGGTACCGGTCATCAGCCAGCCCGGCCCGTTTTCCACCGGCGGCAGCACGGTCAGCAAAGAGAAGTCCGACATCACCATTCGGCAGGAACCCGGCGCGCTGATTCAGTTGCCCGCCGGCACCAAGCTGGCCGACGTGGTGAAGGCGCTCAGCGCATTGGGTGCCACACCGCAAGACCTGCTGGCGATTCTTCAAGCCATGAAGAGTGCCGGTGCCTTGAACGCGGAAATTGAAGTCATATGAAGCCGCCGCGTCGCTTCGCTCCGCCTTGCAGGCCGCACCGGGCCATGAGGCCCGGTTCCTCATCTTTCGGCGGGCTTTGAGATGGCTGTTTCATCCGGCTCCCCGCTGGCAGGCGATGTACGCGCGCTGGCGCAGCTGCGCAACAGCGCCGGCACCGATCCCAAGGCGGCGGTGCGGGAAGCCGCGAAGCAGTTCGAAGGCATCTTCATGCAGCAACTCTTGAAGAGCATGCGCGAGGCTTCGGCGTCGATGTCATCAGGCATGCTCGACAACAGCGGCACAAAAATGGGCAGCGAAATGCTCGACGCCCAATTCGCCACCAAGATGACGGGGCTGCGTGGCGGATTGTCCGACGTGATTGCGCGTCAGTTGGAGCGCCAACTCGGCGAGCCGCTGGCCAACATTGCCGCAGACGCTGCGGCGCCCGCAAAAGGCTCGGCCACGGAGGCAACGAAGGC
The DNA here is from genome assembly GCA_035644375.1 of Rhizobacter sp. Classification (GTDB taxonomy): domain Bacteria; phylum Pseudomonadota; class Gammaproteobacteria; order Burkholderiales; family Burkholderiaceae_C; genus Rhizobacter. The sequence continues at coordinate 1,499 of DASQOS010000276.1, read as the reverse complement.
TGCGTCCAAGGACGCTGGCCTGCCCTTCAATGTGCTGCAGGGCAAGGACCGGCAGCTCGGCTTTCTGCGCCTTCACGATGGCTCGGCCAAAGCGGCCGAGGTGGCAACCGGTATCCCCGCGAGCTTCATGGTCGCGCAGGCCGCGCACGAGTCGGGCTGGGGCCGCCACGAGATCAAGAACGCAGATGGCTCGACATCGTTCAACGTCTTCGGTGTCAAGGCTGGCGCCAACTGGAAAGGGCCGGTCGCCGAGGTCACCACCACGGAGGTGATCAACGGACAGGCCCACAAGGTCAAGGCAAAGTTTCGTGCCTACGGCAGCTACGACGAGGCCTTCACCGACTACGCCAAGATGATGAAAGACAACCCACGCTATTCGAAGGTGGTGGCCAGTGCGGCCTCGCCCCAGGGATTTGCGCAAGGCTTGCAAAAGGCCGGCTATGCCACCGACCCCGCCTATGCCGAGAAGCTCACCCGTGTGATCAACACGACCTTGCGCTTGCAGCGCGCGAGCGCTTGACGGAGAAGCCGCATGGGAGCCTCCACACTGATGGGTATCGGCACGCGGGCGATGTTCGCCAACTACGCGGCGCTGCAAACCACCGGCAACAACATCGCCAACGCCAACACGCAGGGTTATTCGCGTCAGCAGGTCGAGCTCGCCACGGCACAAGGCCAGTACACCGGTGCGGGATTCTTCGGCCAGGGTGTCGACGTGACCTCGGTGACGCGGTCGTACGACCGCTTTCTGACCGCACAAGCGGCCACGACCAACTCGACGGCTTCGGCCGACAGTGCCCGCAACGACCAGCTCACGCAATTGGAAAACATCTTTCCGCTCGGCGAGACCGGTATCGGCCATGCGGCGGGGCAACTGCTCAATTCATTCGTCGATGTGGCCAACAATCCGCAAGATGCTTCGTCGCGTCAAGTCGTGCTCACACGCGCGAAGGAATTGGCGGCGCGCTTCAGTACCGCCGGCGAACAACTCAACACCTTGCAGAGCGGCGTGACGCAGGACATCAAGTCGAGCATCGATTCGGTGAACTCGCTGGCCAAGCAGCTGGCCGACCTGAACAAGCAGATCTCGGCCCAGCAGGGCACGGGTCAGCCGCCCAACGACTTGCTCGACAAGCGAGATCAGGTCATCAATGACATCAGCGCTTACATCAACGTCAGCACCATCCAGGCGGGCGACGGCAGTGTGGGCGTGTTCATCGGCGGCGGCCAATCGCTGGTCCTGGGCAGCACGGCCAACCCGCTGAAGGCCATACCGGACTCTTTTGACCCGGCGAAGATTCAGCTCGCGCTGAGCGAAGGCGGTGTGAGCCGCCCGGTGCAGTCGCAAAGCATCACCGGTGGATCGATCGCCGGCTTGATGACCTTCCAGAACAGCGACTTGGCCACGGCGCGCAACCTGCTCGGCCAGATGGCCGTGGCGATCAGTGGCGCGGTCAACCAGCAGCAGTCGCTCGGTCTGGACGCCGGCCAGCCGCCGA
>DASQOS010000275.1:0-2762 GCA_035644375.1 Rhizobacter sp. | reverse complement strand
CGCAGCGAAGTTATGCGAACACCAAAGTTACTCGCCTGTCGGGGCGAGACCCGACGCCGAAGAACAAGCATGGAAAGAAATACACAAGAGCAAGAGACGGTCATGCGCGGCCTCCGCGCATGAGTTGCCTGTTCTCAATATCAACACGAAGAACAATCGCCAACGCCACCATGTTCATCAAAATCGCCGACCCGCCAAAACTCATCAGAGGAAGCGTCAGCCCCTTGGTCGGCAGCACCCCCAAGTTCACCCCCATGTTGATGAACGCCTGCCCCCCCATCCAGATCCCGATGCCCTGGGTGAACAACCCGGCAAAGACCCGATCCAGAGCCACCGCCTGCCGCCCGATGTGAAACACCCGCCGCGACAGCCAGAAGAACGCAAAGATCACGCAGGCCACGCCGACGAACCCGAGCTCCTCGCCGATCACGGCCAGCAAGAAGTCGGTGTGCGCCTCCGGCAGGTAATGCAGCTTCTCGACGCTGCCGCCCAAGCCCTGCCCAAACACCTCGCCACGGCCAAACGCGATCAACGAATGCGACAGCTGATAGGCCTTGCCCATCGTGTACTTCTCGTCCCACGGGTTCAGGTACGCGAAGATGCGCTCGCGGCGCCAATCGCTCAGCGTGATCATCAGCACGAAGGCACCCACCAGCACCGAGGTGATCAGCAGGAACATGCGGCCGTTGACGCCACCCAGGAACAGGATGCCCATCGCGATCGCCGCGATCACCATGAAGGCGCCCATGTCGGGTTCGGCCAGCAACAACAGGCCGACCACCGCGACCGAGATCGCCATCGGCATCACGGCGCGGAAGAAGTTTTCCTTCACTTCCATCTTGCGCACCATGTAGTTGGCGGCATACAGCGCGATGGTCAGCTTGGCCAACTCGGACGGCTGGAAGTTGGTGAAGCCCAGCGGCACCCAGCGGCGCGCGCCGTTGACGGCCTTGCCGATGTGCGGCACCAGCACCAGCACCAGCCCGAGCAAGGTCGCGGCAAACAGCCAGGGCGCCGCCCGCTCCCACAGGCTGATCGGCACCTGCACCACCACGACCGCGGCCACCAAGGCCACCAGGATGGACAACACATGCCGGCTCAGGAAATGGGTGGCCGCATAACGCGCGAACTTCGGGTTGTCGGGCAAGGCCACCGAGGCCGAATACACCATCACCAGGCCGAGCGCGAGCAAGGCGATCACCACCCACACCAGCGTCTGGTCGAAGCCTTGCAAGCGCGACGGCTGCGCGCTCGCACCGTCCCATTCGCGGATCGGCACGGCCACGTCGCCGCGCTTGAAGAGCGCGCGCAGCCAGTTCTTCACGTCTTCCAGGCCGAAACGCGATGTGGCGATGCTGCTCATGCGTCCAAGCCCCCGGCTTCGACCACCAGTGCGCGCACCTCGGCAACAAACACCTCGGCGCGGTGCGCGTAATTGCGGAACATGTCGAGGCTGGCGCAGGCCGGGCTCAGCAACACGGCGTCGCCGGCGTGCGCGCGCTCGAAGGCCCAGCGTGTCGCCGCTGGCAGGCTGTCGTGGCGCTGCAGCGTGACGCCGCTGCCCTGCAGCGCCTGTTCGATGGCTTGCGCATCGCGGCCCAGTGTCGCGACCGCGCGCGCATGGCGTTGCACCGGTGCCAGCAAGGGCATGAAGTCCTGGCCCTTGCCATCGCCTCCGAGGATCACGACCAGCTTGGCCGGTGCCTTGTCATCACCCAGGCCGTTCAACGCGGCGACCGTGGCACCGACGTTCGTGCCCTTGCTGTCGTCATAGGCCTCGACGCCATGAACGGTGCTGATGAGTTCGACGCGGTGCGGCTCGCCGGCGTAGTCGCGCAGGCCGTGCAGCATCGGTGCCAGCGGGCAGCCGATGGCGGTCGCCAGCGCCAGCGCGGCCAAGGCGTTGGCGGCGTTGTGGCGACCGCGCACACGAAGCGCGTCGGCCGGCATCAGGCGCTGGATGTGCAGGTCTTCGTCGTGCGCTTCGCCGCGCTTGCGCTTGATGGTCTCGTCGCTTTCAAGTGCGCGCACCAGCCAGGCCACGCCGTTCTCGACCAGCAGGCCGTAGTCACCTGGGCGCTGCGGCGCATTCAGCCCGAAGCGCACGACGCTGCGTTCGGCCGGTTTGACAACGCGGCCCTTGCCGAAACCCTTGGACAGCGGTCTCGGCGGTTGTGCTGCGGCCAGCATCGCATCGGCCGAGGGCTCGTCGCGGTTGACGACCATCACGGCGCGGCGGCCGAAGACACGCGCCTTGGCCGCCGCATAGGCGTCCATGCTGCCGTGCCAGTCCAGGTGGTCCTGGCTGAGGTTGAGCAGCGTGGCCGCGCTCGGCTCGAAGCCCTGCACGCCATCCAGTTGAAAACTCGACAGTTCGAGCACCCAGACCTCGGGCAAGAACTCGAAGGTCGGACCCGGCGGTGGCGGCGGAATGAGGTGGGCTGGCGGGCCGCCGCCGGTCACCGTGTTGTCGGTGTCGCTCTCGTCGTCTTTGGCGACGGGCGCGTTGTCTTCGGCGCTGACGGCCAGCACCGGCGCGTCAATCGATTCAGCCGCGGCGGCCGGCATGTCCGTCGCCTCTTCTTGTGCCGGCTCGGGCTCAGCCAGAGCAGCCGGTTCGGCCGTCTCGGGCTCCAGCGCCAGCGCATCGGCCAGCGTCTGCAGCATCGTCGGCCCGATGTTGCCGGCCATGGCCACGCGTTTGCCGGTGCGCGCGATCAGTTGCGCCGTCATCGACGTGGTGGTGGTCTTGCCGTTGGTGC
>DASQOS010000274.1:0-8131 GCA_035644375.1 Rhizobacter sp. | reverse complement strand
CAGCATGATCGATACGCAAACCTTGAGTGTCGTGGCCCACTATCCGGCACCCGGCGGCCCGGATTGCATCGACATGCTGAACGACGGCAAGACCTTGGTCTTCACGTCACGCTGGGCACGCAAGCTGACCTTTGTCGACATCGATAAGAAGCAGGTCGTGCGACAGGTCGGCGTGGGTCGCTCGCCGCACGGTGTGTGGACGCTGGACCATGCGCCTCGCCAGTAGCCTGATGGCGATTGCGCTGCTGTGCACAGTGGCAAGCGCAACGAGCCCGGCGCCGGGACAGACATCCTGCGAGCGGCCGGTTTATTTGACGCTGGACACCGGCCACATGGGTGTGGCGCCGCTGGTGGCCGAGGTGTTGAAGCGGCAGCAGGTCAAGGTCACGTTCTTTCTGGCCAACGAGAAAACCTTGACCGGCGGCACCAGCCTCGACGACCAATGGGCGCCGTGGTGGAAGGCGCGTGCGGCCGAAGGCCACGCCTTCGGTTCGCACACCTTCGACCATGTGGTCTGGCTGGCCGATACAGACAGCGGCTTTCGCGTCAGGCCGAGCGCAGGAGCGCAGGCCGGCCAGACGCGGACGTGGACGCCGGCGCAGTACTGCGCCGAGATCCAACGCTCGGCCGATCGGTTTGAAGCGATGACCGGTCAGAAGATGTCGCCGCTGTTTCGTGCGCCGGGCGGCAAGACTTCACCCAAGCTGCTGGCCACGGCGCGGGCCTGCGGCTGGGCGCATGTGCCTTGGAGCCCGGCCGGTTTTCTGGGCGACGAATTGCCAAGTGACCGCTACCCGAACGCCCAGCTGTTGCAACGCGCGCTGCGCGACATCCGCGTCAACGACATCTTGCTGGCCCATCTGGGCATTTGGTCGCGCCAGGACGCCTGGGCGCCTGCCGTGCTCGAGCCTCTGATCGCCGGCCTGAAGTCCAAGGGATTCTGTTTTGCCACGCTGCGCGATCATCCGGATTACCGTGATGTGATGAAACGCTGAGGCCAGCACGTGGACGCTCTGTTGCTCATGTTCACCGACGCGTTCGGCCGCGTCCAGCAAGCGCTGTTCGAAGGCGTGGTGCAGCCCTTGGTCTATGCGCTCGGCTGGGGCAACCTGGTCGAGGACGCCTATGACGCATCCGGTTGGCTGCTCGCCGGACTGCTGCAACTGGTCGTGTTGCTGCTGGTGTTCGGTGCGCTTGAGCGCTGGCGCCCGGTGGAGCCGGTGACCGACCGTGCGGCGGTGCGCGTCGACGTGATCTACACCTTGATTCACCGCCTCGGCCTGTTCCGGCTTGCGCTGTTCTTCTGCATCGATCCGCTGTGGGACACGCTGTTCGGCAACCTGCGTCTGTATGGCATTCCGACCTGGCAGCTCGACCAATGGATCGCGCCTTGGTGGCCAGGCGTGACCGACACGGCCTGGCTGAGCTTTCTGGCCTACCTGCTGGTGTTCGACTTCATCGACTATTGGCTGCACCGCGGCCAGCACGGCTTCAGATGGTGGTGGGCCCTGCATTCGCTGCACCACAGCCAGCGGCAGATGACGATGTGGAGCGACAACCGCAACCACCTGCTCGACGACCTGATTCGCGACAGCGTGATCGTGCTGGCGGCGCGGCTCATCGGCATCGCGCCGGGCCAGTTCGTGGCCGTGGTGGTGTGCACGCAACTGCTGCAGAGCCTGGCGCATGCCAACCTGCGCCTGGGCTTCGGCTGGGTGCTCGAACGCGTGCTGGTCAGCCCGCGGTTTCACCGGCTGCACCACAGCATCGGGCTGGGCCATGAATCGGCCGGGCGCGGCAGCCTGGGAGGCCACAACTTTGCGGTGCTGTTCCCGCTCTGGGACCTGGTGTTCGGCAGCGCCAGTTTCGAGCAGCGTTACGACCGCACCGGCATACGCGACCAATTGCCCGAAGAAGGCGCACGCGACTACGGTCGCGGCTTCTGGGCGCAGCAATGGCTGGGTTTGAAGCGCGTGTTCTCGGCAGGCTGACGGCCGAGGCTCTGACGTATCCTCGACGGCATGAAGGCCCTGTTCAATTCGTTCTGGCGCGCTGCGGCGTATTGCCTTCACCCCCGCGTCATTGCGTTGTCGCTGCTGCCGGTGGCGCTGCTGGCGGTGCTGGCGCTCGGCCTGGGCTACTTCTTCTGGGTGCCGGCGCTGGATGCCGTTCACAGCGCGTTCGAGTCGTGGGAACTGCTGGCCACGATGTTCAAGTGGCTGGAGAGCGTGGGCTTGGGCGATTGGAAGAGCGTGCTCGCGCCGATGGTCATCGTGTTTCTCACGACGCCGGTGTTGGTGATCGTGTCCTTGCTGGTGGTTGCAACCATGATGGCGCCGGCGATGTTGAACCTGGTGGCGCGGCGCCGCTTTCCGACGCTGGAGCGCCGCCACGGCGGCAGCACCGCCGGCAGCGTTGCCGTCAGCCTGGGATCGACGCTGATCGCGCTGATCGCGATCGTGCTGTCCATTCCGCTGTGGTTCGTGCCGCCGCTGGTGCTGATCGTGCCGCCGCTGATCTGGGGCTGGCTGACGTACCGCGTGATGAGCTACGACATGCTGGCCGAACACGCGGACCGGGAAGAGCGGCGCACGCTGATGCGGCGCCATCGCGTCAGGTTGCTCGGCATGGGCGTGCTGAGCGGCTACCTCGGCGCGGCGCCTTCGCTGGTGTGGGCTTCGGGGGCGATGTTCCTGCCCTTGGCACCCGTGCTGGTGCCGGTGGCCATCTGGATCTACACGCTGGTGTTCGCGTTCTCCGCGCTGTGGTTCGCCCACTTTGCGCTGGCGGCCCTGGCTGCCTTGCGTGCCGAATACACGCCGGCGCCGCTGTCGCCGCCCCCCATCGAACTGCCCGCTGGCGACGACCCGCGGCCGCTGCTGGCCGTGCCGCCGATCTGACGCGCGATCGAGACGGACCCATCGACTGAAAGGACGGGTGTGAACTTCGGGCTCATCATCATTGGCGACGAAATTCTTTCGGGCAAGCGCCAGGACAAGCATCTGCCCAAGGTGATCGAGTTGCTCGGCGCCCGCGGGCTGTCACTCGGCTGGATGCGCTGTGTCGGCGACGACCCGCAGCGCATCACATCGGATCTGAGCGATGCATTTGCCGCGGCCAAGGCGCATGGCGATGTGGTGTTCTCGTGCGGCGGCATCGGTGCCACGCCGGATGACCACACGCGCCAGTGCGCGGCACGTGCTTTGGGTGTGCCGCTGTCATTGCATCCGCAGGCGCGCGACCTGATTCTCGAGCGCATGCGCGACATGGCCGCCGAGCAGGGGCAGCCGTTCGATCCCGATCGCGCCGACAACGCACACCGGCTCAACATGGCGGTGTTTCCCGAAGGCGCTGAAATCATTCCCAATCCGTACAACAAGATCGCGGGCTTCTCGGTGCGTGCAGGCGAGGGCGGGGTGCATTTCGTGCCGGGATTTCCGGTGATGGCCTGGCCGATGATCGAATCGGTTCTGGACCAGCGCTATGCCCACTTGCATCGCAGCGAAGCGCAACGCGAACAATCGGTCATCGTGTTCGGCACGATGGAAGCGACGCTCACCCCCTTGATGCAAGCCATCGAGGTTCAGTTCAGCGACGTGAAGGTGTTCAGCCTGCCCTGTGTCGATCATCCAAGCTGGGGCGGACACATCGAACTCGGCGTGAAGGGGTATTCCCAAGATGTGGTGGCTGCAGCCTACGCACAGCTGATGACCGGCCTGCGCGCGCTGGGCGCCCAACTGGGACCCGAATTGGTGCGCTAGCCCGGCGCATTGTGGTGCATCATTGGGCACCATTTAAAAGCATGACCAGGATTCGCGGGGTTAACCCCCGAATTCACGGCATGGCCATCGATGGTGCATCAGATGGGGTGTCGACCGCTTGGATCGGTCGTGACGGGCATGCTTTCTGCTACATTCCTCCGCGCAATTCGAGGCCTGAAGGGCTCGAACGTGACACCTCAAATCTCCCTCCCCACCACCCCCACAAAGCCTCTCGCTAGGAGTTCCTGATGGCCAAGACCGTCGCCGACGTGATGAAGATGGTGAAGGAAAACGAAGTCAAGTTCGTCGACTTTCGTTTCACCGACACCCGCGGCAAAGAGCAGCACGTCACCGTGCCCGTTTCGCACTTTGATGAAGACAAATTTACGTCGGGCCACGCGTTCGATGGCTCGTCGATCGCTGGCTGGAAAGGCATCGAAGCTTCGGACATGCAGCTGATGCCCGATTCAAATACGGCCAACATCGATCCGTTTTTTGAAGAACCGACGCTGATCCTGACTTGCGACGTGGTCGAGCCGAGCGACGGCAAGCCTTATGAACGCGACCCGCGTTCGCTGGCCAAGCGCGCTGAGGCCTTCATGAAAGCCTCGGGCCTGGGCGACACCGCCTACTTCGGTCCGGAGCCCGAATTCTTCGTCTTCGACAGCGTGCGTTGGGGCAACGACATGTCGGGCTGCTTCTCGAAGATCGAATCCGAAGAAGCCGCGTGGAACACCGGCAAGGAATACGAGCACGGCAACTCCGGGTACCGCCCGAGCGTGAAGGGTGGCTACTTCCCGACGCCCCCGGTCGACTCGATGCAGGACATGCGGTCCGAGATGTGCCTGGTGCTCGAATCGCTGGGCATTCCGTGCGAAGTGCATCACCACGAGGTGGCGAATGCCGGACAGATGGAAATCGGTACCAAGTTCGCCACGCTGCTGCAGCGCGCCGACTGGGTCCAACTGCAAAAGTACGTGATCCAGAACGTCGCCCACACCTACGGCAAGACGGCGACCTTCATGCCCAAGCCCATCGTTGGTGACAACGGTTCCGGCATGCACGTGCACCAGTCCGTGTGGAAAGACGGCAAGAACCTGTTCGCAGGCGACGGCTATGCGGGCCTGAGCGAATTCGCGCTGTTCTACATCGGCGGCATCATCAAGCACGCGCGCGCGCTGAACGCCATCACGAACCCGGGCACCAATTCGTACAAGCGTCTGGTGCCGGGCTTCGAAGCGCCGGTCAAGCTGGCGTATTCGTCGAAGAACCGCTCGGCATCGATCCGCATCCCGCACGTGGCCAACCCGAAGGGCCGCCGGGTTGAGGCGCGTTTCCCGGATCCGCTGATGAACCCCTACCTGGGCTTCTCGGCGCTGCTGATGGCCGGTCTCGACGGCGTGGAAAACAAGATCCATCCGGGCGAAGCCGCGACCAAGGATCTGTACCACTTGCCGCCGGAAGAAGACGCGCAAATCCCGACCGTGTGCCACAGCCTCGACCAGGCCTTGGAGTATCTGGACAAGGACCGTGCCTTCCTGACCAAGGGCGGCGTGTTCACCGATACCTACCTCGACGCCTACATCGAGCTGAAGATGCAGGAAGTCACCCGCTTCCGCATGGCCACCCACCCGGTGGAGTTCGACATGTACTACACCCTCTGAACCGGTTCGGGTTTCCGGGGTCCAAAGGACGGCAGCCGCCGTCCTTTTTTATTGCTGCGTTGCGTGATATGCACGGCATGGCGCACTTCGCTGCCCTGTTGGTGATCGGCCACAATCACGCGACGCAACAGCTTTGTCACCCGGCGCGCCTGGCGCCGCGTTATAGAGCCAGAGGTGAACCCATGACGTGTGTTCGACGCAATCCCTGTTTGATCTTGCTGGCTGTGCTGGCCCTGCCCGCATGGGCGGCCGACGCTGCCGCAGACAGCGGCAAGCCCGTGTACCGCTGCCCCGGCACCCCCGTGCTTTACACCGACAGCATTTCGGCCAAGGAGGCCAAGGACAAAGGCTGCAAGACGCTGGAGGGCACGCCCATCACCATCGTGCCGGGGTTCCGTCCGCGCAACGCGCCATCGTCTGGCGGCGCCAATCGCGGCAGCGAAGCGCGTGTCGATCCAGGTGACCAGCGCACCCGCGACAGCGACGCACGCAAGATCCTGGAAGACGAGCTGCGCAAGGAAGAAGGGCTTCTCGCGTCGCTCAAGCAAGAATTCAACAACGGCCAACCCGAGCGCCGCGGCGACGAAAAGAATTACCAGAAGTACCTGGACCGTGTGGCCGAACTGAAAGCCGGCATCGCTCGCAAAGAGAGCGACGTGGCGGCGCTGAAACGCGAACTCGGCAAGCTGTGACAAAACCCGCGCCTCACTCGGCCGCGGGCCAGCCCTTGGGCTATGAAGCCTTTGATCACCTGGCGACCATGATCGCGGTGGTGCACCGCGACGGACGCTGCCTGTTTGCCAACGCCGCGTTCGAGCACGTGCTCGGCTTGTCGCGGCGCAGCGTGCTGAGGGGCTCGCTGTTCGACTGGTTCATCGACGTTCAAATCGTCCGAGAAACCGTGGCCGCCGTGGCGCGCAACGATTTCGCCACCAGCCGCTTCGAGGCGCTGCTGCGCCGTTCGATTCACACCGACGCGCTGCCGGTGCACGTGATCGTCAACCACATGGACCGCGGCGACCAGGTGGTGGTCGAGTTGGTCGAGATCGAGCAACAGACCCGGCAGGACCGCGAAGAACGCGCGCTCGGGCAGGCCCAGGCCAACAAGGAGCTGATCCGCAACCTGGCGCATGAGATCAAGAACCCGCTGGGCGGCATTCGCGGCGCCGCGCAACTGCTTGAAATGGAAGTCGAGTCCCGCGCGCTGACCGAATACACGCAGGTCATCATCCAGGAAGCCGACCGCCTGCAAGCGCTGGTCGATCGCTTGTTGGCCCCGCACCGCAAACCGCATGTGGTGAGCGACGTCAACATCCATGAGGTGTGCGAGCGGGTGCGGTCGCTGATCCTGGCCGAATTCCCGCGCGGGCTCAAGGTCGAGCGCGACTACGACATCTCGATCCCCGATTTCCGCGGCGACCGCGAACAGCTGATCCAGGCCGTGTTGAACATTGCCCACAACGCGGCTCAAGCCCTGGCCGAGCGCATCCAGCGGGGCGACGCCTGCATCACCTTGCACACCCGCATCGCCCGGCAGGTCACGCTGGGCAAGCAGCTCTATCGATTGGCACTGGACTTGCATATCGAGGACAACGGCCCGGGCATCCCGGAGTCGATTCAGGATCGCATTTTTTTCCCGCTGGTCTCGGGGCGCGATGGTGGATCGGGATTGGGACTCACTCTGGCGCAAACCTTCGTGCAGCAACACCAGGGCATGATCGAATGCGTCAGCGAGCCGGGCCAGACCCTTTTCAAGATCGTGATCCCGTTGCCTTGAGCCAGTGGCTTCTGTCGGCGGCAGTAACGTAACCACAGGCAGGCATGAAACCCATCTGGATCGTTGACGACGACCAATCCATCCGATTCGTGTTGGAAAAAGCGCTCGCGCGGGAAGACCTCCTGGTGCGCAGTTTCACCAACACGCGCGATGTCCTGAGCGCACTGGAAGACGACGTGCCCCAGGTGCTGGTATCCGACATCCGCATGCCCGGCGGTTCGGGCATCGACTTGCTGACCAGGGTCAAGGAATTGCATCCCGGATTGCCTGTCATCGTCATGACGGCCTATTCCGATCTCGACAGTGCCGTGAGCGCGTTCCAGGGCGGCGCCTTCGAGTACCTGCCCAAGCCGTTCGACGTTCCCAAGGCGGTCGAGCTGATCCGCCGCGCGCTGGACGAAAGCATGCGCGAAGAAGTGCGTGACGAACGCATCGCACAGATGCCTGAAATGCTCGGCCAGGCGCCGGCCATGCAAGACGTGTTTCGCGCCATCGGGCGCCTGAGCCAAAGCATCGTCACCGTGCTGATCACCGGCGAGTCGGGTTCCGGCAAGGAGCTCGTGGCCCATGCGTTGCACAAGCACAGCCCGCGTTCGACCGGACCTTTCGTGGCCATCAACACGGCCGCCATCCCGAAAGACCTGCTGGAGTCCGAACTGTTCGGCCACGAGCGTGGTGCCTTCACCGGTGCGCAAACCACGCGCCGCGGCCGCTTCGAACAGGCCGACGGCGGCACCTTGTTCCTCGACGAAATCGGCGACATGCCGTTCGACCTGCAGACCCGTTTGTTGCGTGTGCTCAGCGACGGCCAGTTCTACCGCGTTGGCGGACACAACCCCTTGCGCAGCAATGTGCGCGTGATCGCCGCAACCCATCAGAACCTTGAAGAACGCGTCAAGCTGGGTCATTTTCGCGAAGACTTGTTCCAC
>DASQOS010000273.1:0-4291 GCA_035644375.1 Rhizobacter sp. | reverse complement strand
TGTTCACCGCCCTGCGCCACCGACAAGGCCTGCGTGTGCAGCCACGCCAGCAACTCGGGCGGCACCTCGCCCGGCGGCAGCGCAAAGTAGCTTTGCATCAGCTGGCGCGCGAGCGCGGTTTGCCACACCGCGCTGGCCGCGCTGAAATCGTCGCTGACGTGGAGGGCCATCGTGGCGTGGCCAAAGGCGTCCAGGGCACCGCGCGCCTGCCGGGCCTGTCGAGCGCTTTGCATGTGCACCGTCATGCGCGCCAGCACCTCCTGGGGCCGCAGCGGCTTGGTGACGTAGTCCACACCGCCCGCCTGGTAGGCCGCCACCACGTGTTCGGTCTCGGTCAGGCCGGTCATGAAGATGATCGGAATGTGCGCCGTGTCCGGATGGGCTTTGAGTCGCCGCGCCACCTCGAAGCCATCCATGCCGGGCATCGCGGCGTCGAGCAGCACGATGTCGGGCAGCGACTGGATGGCGCGCTGCAGGGCCGTTTCGCCGCCGGTGGCCACCAGCACGGTGTAGCCGGCTTCATCGAGCGCGTCGTGCAGCACCGACAGGTTGTCGGGCACGTCATCGACCACCAGCACCAGGTCGCTGGCATTGCGATCGGGCAGTCTTTCGGTCATGGTGCGGATGATGAGATGTCAGCCGACATGCGTCGAGTCCAGTGATTGTCGAACGATGGCCGTCATGGCGTCGAGCTGGAAGTTGCGGGCCAGGCCACGCAGGTGGGTGACAAAGCGGGCGCTGGCTGCATTCTCGCTTTCTATCTCGTCGAGCTTCTTGACGATGCCGCGAAAGTAGCCGAGGTGGATGACTTCCTGCAGGTCGCGCAGCTGCTCGGGCGACGGCAGCACCCACGGCAGCACCGGCGTGGGCGGCGGCGTTTCCTGCACACGCGGCGTCTCGATCCACTGCAGCTGCAGGCGCGTGCCCAGCCAGTCGAGCAGTTCGCTGACGCGCACCGGCTTGACCACGAAATCCTCGGGCTGGATGCCGACATCGTTGTCGAGGTTCTTGTCGAATGCGTTGCCCGACACGATGGCAATGGGCGCCGGACTCAGCCCCTGCGTGCGCAGCGCGCGGATGGTGGCCCAGCCATCGATGCCCGGCATCGCCAGGTCCATCAGGATGGCATCGGGTTTGAAGGGCTCGGCACCGGCGGCGCCGCTGAGCAGCGCCAGGCATTCGTGGCCCGAGGCCGCCTGGCGTATCTCGAAACCGAGCGGCTGCAGCACGTTGGCCATCAGCGTGCGGTCGACCTCTTCGTTGTCGACCACCAGGATGCGGCGGCGTTCACCGGCATAGGCGGTGCGAACTGCGCGCGGCGCCTGCATCGCGACCACGGTGCCGTGCAGTTCCGGCAAGAACAGGCGGATGCGAAACAGCGTGCCGACACCCACGCTGCTGCTGACCGTCATCTCGCCGCCCATCAGGTCGGTGAGCATCTTGCTGATGGTCAGGCCCAGACCGGTGCCGCCGCTGGCCGCGGCGCTGGACTCGCTGCCACGCGCAAAGGGTTCAAAGACCAACGCGAGCTCGTGGGCCGCAATGCCGGGGCCGGTGTCTTCGACCTCGAACAAGGCCATCTCGCGCGCGTAGCGCAGGCGGAACACCACCCGACCCGTGTGCGTGAACTTGACGGCATTGCCCAGCACGTTGATCAGGATCTGCTGCAGGCGCTTCTCGTCGCAACGCACGATCTCGGGCAGCACGTCCGAGAACTCGTGGCTGAACACGATACCCTTGCCGGCGGCCTGCAGCTCGAACATGCGCACGATCTGCTGCACGCAGTCGCGGAAACGAACCGGCTTGGATTCGAGCCGCAGCTTGCCGCCTTCGATGCGCGCGATGTCGAGCGTGCTCTCGATCAGCGACAGCAAATGGTCGCCGCCGCGGCGGATCACGCTGACGGCCTGTTTGCGGTGCGGCGGGATGGAGGCGTCTTCGTCCAGCAGCTGCGCATAACCGAGGATGCTGTTGAGCGGCGTGCGCAACTCATGGCTCACGGTGGTGATGTAGCGGCTCTTGGCCTGGTTGGCCAGTTCGGCCTGCAGCTTGGCCTGCTGCAATTGTTCGTCGGTGCGGCGGTGCGAATCGATCTCGTGCCGCAAGGCCAGTGTCTGTTCGCGCACGGCCTGCGTCTGCCGGTTCGATTCTTCCTGCGCCACCTGGCGGCTCTTGTGCGTCAGCACCAGCCACCACGCGACGATGCCGCTGACCAGCAGCAGCGCGGCAAAAGCCTTGATGAAGCCGACGCGCAACGCCGATTCGAGCGCACCGCCCGGATCGGCCAGCAGCTGCGCCTCCTGGTGGTACAGCAGCCCGAACATGCCGGCCAACACCGGCGTCACGCAGGCCATCAGCAGCAGGTAGTGAACCAGCCCGGTTTCGAGAAACGGCCACATCGAGCGTGGCAGCAGCTTGTGCAGCAGGTGCGTCCATTGGTGGGACAAGCGCGCCTCCGGCTTGCACAGGTCGTGGCAACGTGCGTCCAGCGAACAGCACAGCGAGCAGATGTGGCCGAGGTAGGCCGGGCAATGCGCCAGATCGTCGGCCTCGTAGTCGCGGCCGCAGATCACGCAGGCTTGCAAACCGGTGAACAGCTTGGGCGCCGAGGCTGGAGCCCGTATGTGCCACGGACGGCGCACGGCATGCGAGGCCGCCGCAGGGGATTGCGGGTGGTCGGTCCGGGCAATGTAGAAGCGCCCGCGCGTGGCCCAGGCGATCAGCGGCGCGGCGATGAAGGCGGTGATCAGCGCGATCAGCGCCGAGAACGCCTGCGCGAGCGGCCCGAACAAACCGAGATAGGCGGCGACCGACAGCAGCGACGCCGCCCCCATGGCGCCCACGCCGACCGGGTTCACGTCGTAAAGGTAGGCACGCTTGAATTCGATGCCGGGGGGCGACAGGCCGAGTGGCTTGTTGATGACCAGATCGGCCACCACCGCCATGATCCAGGAGATGGCGATGTTGGAGTACAGGCCGAGCACGCCGCCGAGCGCGCGGAACACATCGAGCTCCATCAGCATCAGCGCGATCAGCGTGTTGAACACCACCCACACCACGCGGCCGGGGTGGCTGTGCGTGAGCCGGGCAAAGAAGTTGGACCAGGCCAGCGAGCCGGCATAGGCATTGGTGACGTTGATCTTGAGCTGCGACACCACGACGAAGAGCGCCGTCGCGGCCACCGCCCAACCCGGGTTGGAGAACACGTACTCGTAGGCGGCGAGGTACATCTGGTTCGGGTCGACGGCGCGGTCCAAGGGCACCGAATGGCTGATCGCCAGGTAGGCCAGCAGCGCCCCGCCCAGCATCTTGATGACGCCCGGCAGCACCCACCCCGGCCCGCCGATCAGCACCCCGATCCACCAGCGGCGCCGGCTGATCGCGCTGTGTTCGGGCATGAACCTCAGGTAGTCGGCCTGCTCGCCCATTTGCGTGATCAGCGCAATGCCGACCGTCATCGCGGCGCCGAACATGTAGACGTTGAACTGGGAGCCTCGGCCGTCACCGCCGCCGTAGGTCATCAGATCGCTCAGCACGTCGGGGTTCTGCTTGAACACATAGACGTAGGGCACGACCAGCATCACCAGCCAGACCGGCTGCGTCCACACCTGCAGGCGGCTGATGGCGGTGACGCCGTGGGTGACCAGCGGGATCACCACCAGCGCGCAGATCAGGTAGCCCCAGGCCGGCGGAATGTCGAAGGCGAGTTCCAGCGCGTAGGCCATGATGGCCGCCTCGAGCGCGAAGAAGATGAAGGTGAACGAGGCGTAGATCAGCGAGGTGATGGTCGAGCCGATGTAGCCGAAGCCGGCGCCGCGCGTCAGCAAGTCCATGTCCAACCCATGGCGCGCCGCGTAGATGCTGATCGGCAGGCCGGCCAGGAAGATGATGAGTCCGGTGGCGAGGATGGCCCAGAACGCGTTGACGAAGCCGTACTGCACGAGCAACGTGGCGCCCACGGCCTCGAGCACCAGGAACGAGGCCGCGCCGAACGCGGTGTTGGCCACGCGCAGCTCGGACCACTTGCGAAAGCTGCGCGGCGTGAAGCGCAGCGCGTAGTCTTCCATCGTCTCGCGCGCGACCCAGCTGTTGTAGTCGCGCCGCGTCTTCACCACGCGCTGCGGCGCGGCGGTCTCGGCGGCGGGGCTGGGGTTCATGAACGACGGGCAATCAAGAAGCGCACCACCCTTGCGTCGCCGTTTAACATGGCACCCAACCTGCTGAGAAGGCCCCCAGGGCCGGGCTGCGCCTGGCCCGCCCCCCCGCGGGGGTCAAGCAAAGTGGCAAAGCC
>DASQOS010000272.1:0-6231 GCA_035644375.1 Rhizobacter sp. | reverse complement strand
GACGATGCCGTTCAGGTCGGGCTGAAACCCGCTGATGGAGGGCACATTCGGCGGTTCCACGGGTTCTGCCGCCGGCAGCGTGACTTCGAACTCGCTGCCCACATCCAGCTCGCTGCGAACCGTGATTGTGCCGCCCATGCGCCGTACCAGGTGGTTCACGATGGCCAGACCGATGCCGGTTCCCTGAATGCTTCCGCGTTCAGCGCCGAGGCGGTTGAAGGGCTGGTACAGGTCGCGGTATTGCGCCGGCGACAGCCCCTTGCCGGTGTCACGCACACTCAGTCGCCAGGCGCGCTGACCGTCGATCTCGGTCGCCGCTTCACCGATCCAGATCTGGCCCGGCGTGCGGTTGTACTTGATGGCGTTGCTGAGCAGGTTGGACAGGATCTGCCGGACCCGGCGCGAGTCGGCACGAACCCAACCCGACATCGCTTGCGCATGAATCGTCACCTCAGACTGCGCCGCCTGCGCCTGTGTCCACACCAGCACGTCGTCGAGCACGCCTTGCAACGAGACGGGTTCTTGCTCCAGCGGCATGGAATCCGATCTGATGGTGGCCAGGTCGAGCACATCGTCGACCAAGGCCAACAGATGCAAGCCGGCGGAATGGATCCGGTTCACCCGCTGGTGCTGCTGCTGGCTCAAGGATTCGGTGTAGTCGTCGCGCAGCAGTTGGGCAAAGCCGAGCACGGCATTCAGTGGCGTGCGCAGCTCGTGGCTCATGCGGGCCAGGAATTCGCTCTTGGCCTGGCACGCATGCTCCGCGGCCACCTTCTCGCGCAGCGCCCGCTCGGCGCGTTTGTGCTCGGTCACGTCCCAGTTGACACCGAGCATGCGTTTGTGTCCGGTGTTGGGATCGCGCTTGACCAGTCCACGCGTGGCGATCCAATGCAGCGAACCATCCGGCCACACCACGCGAAATTCGTGCTCGAACGCTGTGCCGTCGCGCGCCGCCAGTTCGAGTTTCAGATCGAACAGCGTCATGTCCTCGGGGTGGCAGGTCATTTGCCGCAGCTGTTCCGGCAAATGACCGCAGTCGGGCGCATAGCCGCGCAGCCGGAACATCTGCGCGTCCCAACTCGATGTGTTGTCGAACAGATCGCGCTCCCACATGCCGACGCCAGCCGATTCGGCCGCCAGACGGGCCCGTTCCTGCGTCTTGCGCAATTCGGCCTGCGCCTCCTGCAGGTCGGTCACGTCGACGATGACGCCGAACATCATCGAACGGCCGGCCAGTGCCTCGCGGCGCGACCACGACGACACCCAGCGCACCGACCCGTCGGGCCGCAGGATGCGGAAATCGGCCTGCAAGCCCGCCGTGCCCTCGATGACCAATGAGGTGTTGCGCCGCGCCATTTCGCGATCGTCCGGGTACACCAGATCGAACCAGCGCTCGCGGTCCGGCGGCCCGTCCTCCCTCGGAACACCATGCATGCGGTACATGGGCTCATTCCACTCGATGAGACCGCTTTCCATGTCGAGGCTCCAGATGCCGACGCCCGCGGCATTGGTCACCTCATCGGTGCGACGCGCGTAGGCCTGCGCGCTTTCGCGTTCGGCGATGCGGTCGCTCAAGTCCAGCGACACACCGGACAAGGCGATCACGCGGCCACTCTCGTCGCGTTCGGCCACCCGGCGAATCAACAAGGTCCGGTAATCGCCCTTCTTGCCCCGATAGCGCGCCTCGACATCGACCACCTGGTTCGATGCCATCGCTTCTTCGGCCGCACGCAACACCGCGGCCCGGTCGTCCGGATGCACCTGATCGCGCACTTCGTCGACGCTGAGGTCTTCGGCCGGCGGCGCGTTGGCGTGGAGCGCGTGGTAATCACGGTCGCTGAAATGCGCGCGGCCCGTCACCAGGTTCAGGCGCCATGCCGTCACCGATGCCAGCTTCAAGGCACGGAGCCAGCGTGCCGGTGTGGCTTCGGCAAGGAGCGAGCGCGCGGGGTCATCGGCCAGCCAAACCACCCAGCCAACAGAAAAGGGGACCGCCGTCCAGTTGACCTGCAAGGCGAGCGGGCCCACGGCCGTGCGCCCGTCGAGTCCAGGCGACGCGGCACCGAGCACATCGCGCAGCTGATCCGCCAGCGCATCCCAGTGCCCACGTTCGATTTGCCCGCGGTGCGCCCACGCCGCAGCGGCGGGATTCAGACGCCAGTTGTGGTTGCTGACGCCCGCCGGCCACAGCCGCATGGCGATTGCCGGAGCCGAAAGCCACAGTTGATCCATGTATGCCGCAGGTTAGGGCGTTGCAGCGGCAAGCTCGCGAACACCGCAACTGCCGGCACACCGCCATGGGATCGCAGCGTATCAGCGGAGTCGCGCCAGAAGTTCAGGCGAAACCCGCCTCCATGCCCCCCCAAAGCAATGGTGCGGTGCCAAGTCCAGCACACCGTGCACGCCCGGCGGCAGCCTTCCGCGTTTCAAGCGTCAATCGGGCCGCACGCGGTCGGCAAAGGTCTTGCGGAACTTGGCCACTTTGGGCGCCACCACGAAGGCGCAATAACCAGCGTCCGGGTTGTTGGCAAAGTAGTGCTGGTGATAGGACTCGGCACGTGAATAGTTCTGCAGCGGCAGCACCTCGGTCACGACCGGCTGCTGGTAGGTCTTGCTGGCCGCCATCTCGGCGATCACTTCTTTGGCCACGCGCTCCTGTTCGGCGTTCTCAAAGTAAATGCCCGAGCGGTACTGGGTGCCGGCATCGGCGCCCTGCCGGTTCAGCGAGGTCGGATCGTGCACGACGAAGAAGATCTCCAACACCTCGCGCAGCGTGATCTGGGCCGGGTCGTAGCTGACGCGCACCACCTCGGCATGGCCGGTGCCGCCCTCGCACACCTGCGCGTAAGTTGGCGCCTGCACATGACCGTTGGTGTAGCCCGACTCGACCGCGGTCACGCCGCGAACCCGTTCGTACACCGCCTCGATACACCAGAAGCAGCCGCCGCCGAGGGTGATGGTTTCAGTCGATGGGCGCATATGGATTCTCCGCAAGGTCAGGGTGAGGGTCAGGATTTTGCGTCAGGCGCCGGGCCGGCGCATTCACGGGGCAAAGCGCCACGCACCGATGCCTTGGGGAAAGCCGGCGCGCAGGTTCGACACGCCGGCAGCCGGAGCGGCGTCTCGATCTGAGCAAGCTGCCGCTGTGCACGATTTGGCGAATCAATGCGGCGCAGCATGGCGCACGAACGGCACAATCCAGCTCCCCTCGTATGCAACACGAAAGGCGCGGCATGAACGGCTTGGTGACTTTGCTCGGCATCGATGCGTGGAAACCAATTCTGTCCGCGCTGGTGCTGCCGCCGGTGCCGCTGCTGCTGTTGATCCTGATCGGCGCCCGGCTGATCCTGCCGCGGCGGGGTTTGGGCTGGTTCGTCATCATGCTGGGGATCGCGGGCCTGTGGTTGAGCACCTGTTTCGGAACCGCACGCTGGCTCAACGAGTTCGTGTTGAAGCAGCCGCCTGCACTGACCACAGAAGCGATCGACGATCTGAAAGCGGCCGTCAAGGCCAAACAAACAGTGGCCATCGTGGTGCTGGGAGGCGGGCTGGAGACGCTGGCGCCGGAGTACGGCGTGACCAACCTGGCGGCAGTGTCACTGGAACGGCTGCGCTACGGCTTGTGGCTGAGCCGCGCCACCGGCGCGCCTGTGGCGGTCAGCGGCGGCATCGGGTGGGGCCAGACCGAAGGGCAGCCTGAAGCACAGACGGCAGCGCGCATCGCCAGCGTCGACTTCGGCCATCCCATCAAATGGATCGAGGACCAGTCGCGCGACACCCACGAGAACGCCGCACGCACGATCGCCTTGCTCAAACCGGCGGGCATCACGCACATCGTGCTGGTGACACACGGCTGGCACATGCCTCGCGCGCGCAAGGATTTCGAGCGCGCGGCGGGCCCCGGCATCGCCATCCAAGCCGCGCCGATGGGGCTGGCATCCAAAACCAACACCCCGGTGCTCGACTGGATGCCGTCGATCAGTGGGTTCGCCGGCGTGAACCGAGCGCTGCACGAGCTGCTCGGCTTGCTGCTCGGAACCTGAGCGGCAGAAAAACAGCCGCAAGAAATACAAACCCCTCCAACCTTGCGGAGGGAGGGGCGGGTGGCTAGCGCCACCAGTTCGGGGCTCCAGAGGATATTGGTCCGGGGCTCCTATAGCGCAGGGACTGCGCCAGGGTTGTTGCCTGCATGCAGGCATCTACACCTTAGCTGAGACATGCGGCCGATTCAAATGAAAGCCTCTATGGCTTACCAAAGAGTCATTGAGCCGGCTTCAGCAGCTTCTCAAACAAGCCGGTCATGCGCTGCGTCACGGCAGCGTCCATGTGAATGCTGCGGCCCCATTCGCGCGTTGTTTCGCCCGGCCATTTGTGGGTGGCGTCCAGTCCCATCTTGCCGCCCAGCCCACTCACGGGTGATGCGAAGTCAAGGTAGTCGATCGGCGTGTTCTCTATCAGCGTGGTGTCGCGAACCGGGTCCACGCGCGTGGTGATGGCCCAAATCACGTCCTGCCAGTTGCGCACGTCCACATCGTCGTCGGTCACCACGATGAACTTGGTGTACATGAACTGGCGCAGAAAGCTCCACACGCCGAACATCAATCGCTTGGCGTGCCCGGGGTAGCTCTTCTTGATGCTGATGACGGCCATGCGGTAGCTGCAGCCCTCGGGCGGCAGATAGAAGTCCACGATCTCGGGAAACTGCTTTTGCAGGATCGGCACAAACACTTCGTTCAACGCGACACCCAGCACCGCCGGCTCATCGGGAGGCTTGCCGGTATAGGTGGAGTGGTAGATCGGGTTGTGGCGCCGCGTCAGTCGGTCGATCTGAAACACGGGAAACCAGTCCTGCTCGTTGTAATAGCCGGTGTGGTCGCCGAAAGGACCTTCCAGCGCATACAGGTAGCCACCGACTTCTTTGAGTGCCACCCCGTGCTCGCTTTGGCCGGCAAAACCGGTCACAGCGGTCGGGATGTGGCCCTCGAGAACGATCTCGGCACTGGCCGGCGCCTGCAGCATCACGCCGTGGTCGCCCACCGAGGTGTCGGTGACCTCGGTGCGGCTGCCGCGCAGCAAACCGGCGAACTGGTATTCGGACAAGGTGTCCGGCACCGGCGTCACGGCGCCCAGCATGGTGGCCGGGTCCGCGCCCAAGGCCACGGCAATCGGGAACGGCCGGCCCGGACTGGCCAGCGCGAAGTCGCGAAAATCCAGCGCGCCACCCCGGTGTGCCAGCCAACGCATGATGACCTGACGCGGCCCAATCACCTGTTGGCGGTAGATGCCGAGGTTTTGACGGCTGCGCGGTTGAGGCCCGGTTTGCGGTCCGCGCGTGATCACCAACCCCCAGGTGATGAGGGGGGCGACGTCGCCGGGCCAGCAGGTCTGCACCGGCAGCTCGCCCAGATCGACCTCACTGCCTTTCAGAACTTCTTCTTGGCAGGCTGCCTGGCGCACCGATGCCGGCTTCATGTCCCACAGCGCTTTCGCCATATGTAACAACTTGCCCGCGTCTTTGAGGCCTTTGGGTGGCTCCGGCTCTTTCAAGCTGGCCAGCAAACGGCCGACGTCGCGCAGCTCATTGACCTGCGTGGCACCCATGCCGCGGGCGACCCGGTCTGGCGTCCCAAACAGGTTGGTCAACACGGGAATTTTGTAACCGCAGGGCTGCTCAAAAAGCAGTGCCGGACCGCCGGACCGGAGCACCAGGTCACTGAGCGCTGTCATTTCAAGCCGCGCCGACACTGGCTCGGAGATGCGTTTCAGCTCACCGGTGCGCTCCAGACCGTCGATAAAGTCCCGCAGATCACGATACTTCATATGGTTTTGTTATTAAACAATGGATCTTAAAGCTTGACCAGTTATGAGATGGCTTCCTAGAATCCGGCCGCACCCTGACATCAGATCAGGGATTACCCACCCGACACCATTGGATGGGCCCCGGGTACCGCTGCCCATCCGCATGAATCGCGGATTATCACTGCCGGCTTTTGCAGCGACGGTTGTCTCAGCCGTTTCGCACAGAGGCAGAGAAGAAAGGAGAGATATGACAGCGACAGAAGAATTGTTGGGCGCAGTGAAGCGCACCAGTCGGTCCGTTGCCGGTTCAAGCGCCGTTTTTTTGCGCGATGTGGGCCACGGCCTGCTGGAGGTCAGTCACAACACATTGGCATTGCTTGGCTTGATGCTGGTCGCGGCGACCTTGTTTGTGTCGTACCGCGCCGACCTGCG
>DASQOS010000271.1:0-6810 GCA_035644375.1 Rhizobacter sp. | reverse complement strand
CGGTTCTTCGACTCTTCCATGTCGATGAAGTCGACCACGATCAGCCCGCCCAGGTCGCGCAGCCGCATCTGGCGCGCGATCTCGTCGGCCGCTTCGAGGTTGGTACGGGTCGCGGTTTCTTCGATGTCCGAGCCGCGTGTCGAGCGTGCCGAGTTCACGTCGACCGAGACCAGCGCCTCGGTGTGGTCGATCACGATCGCGCCGCCCGACGGCAGGTTCACCGTGCGCGAGAACGCGGTCTCGATCTGGTGCTCGATCTGGAAGCGCGAGAACAGCGGCGCGTCGTCGCGGTAGCGCTTGACCTTGGCGGCCGACTCCGGCATCACGTGGCTCATGAACTGCTGGGCCTGGTCGTAGATGTCGTCGGTGTCGATCAGGATCTCGCCGACATCGGAGGTGAAGTAGTCGCGGATCGCGCGGATCACCAGCGACGACTCTTGATAGATCAGGAACGCGCCCTTGGTGGCCTGGGCCGCGCCGTCGATGGCGGTCCACAGCTTGAGCATGTAGTTCAGGTCCCACTGCAGCTCGGGGGCGCTGCGCCCGATGCCGGCGGTGCGGGCGATCAGGCTCATGCCCTTGGGGTACTCGAGCTGGTCGAGGTTTTCCTTCAGCTCCTCGCGGTCTTCGCCCTCGATGCGGCGCGACACGCCGCCGCCCCTCGGGTTGTTGGGCATCAGCACCAGGTAGCGGCCGGCCAGCGAGACGAAAGTGGTCAGCGCCGCGCCCTTGTTGCCGCGCTCTTCTTTTTCCACCTGCACCAGCAGCGCGTCACCTTCGCGGATCGCGTCCTGGATGCGCGCTGTGCGCACGTCGACGCCGTCGCGGAAATAGTTGCGGGAGATTTCCTTGAACGGCAGAAAGCCGTGGCGGTCTTCGCCGTAGTCGATGAAGCAGGCTTCGAGCGAGGGCTCGACGCGGGTGACAACGGCCTTGTAGATGTTGCCTTTGCGTTGTTCGCGACCTTCGATCTCGGTTTCGAAATCCATCAGTTTCTGGCCGTCGACGATGGCCAGGCGACGCTCTTCGGGCTGCGTCGCATTGATCAGCATGCGTTTCATGTGCACTCCTTGACCGCCAGGGCCGCTCTCGCGGGCCATGGCGGCTCACCAACATGCTGCCCTCTGAGACCTCAGGGGCAGCTCACCGATGCACGAGAAACGTGGAGGAACCGGAAGGAATCGCCCTGGACTGTGTGACGTGGCGCCGATCAGTGGATCGGCGGCCGGTCAGACAGCGTTGGCGCATGCGTGGCAGTGCTTGGAGCGGGGGTTGTTCGGGGCTGAACCAAGGTCCGGCTCGCGCGCGCCACCCGCAAGGCATGAAGCCTGGGCGTTGCGCGCAAGGAGCTGGGGAGGGTGGGGGCCGGGAACATCCGCTTTGGTCACTGGACGCGGGCAGAAGACTTCACAGAGCCGGGCCGCGCTTGCTTCAGCGTGGCCGGGGTGTCACTGTCTGCTGCCTGGAAACCTTTTGTCAGGGTTCGTTCTTGTTACTCTGCCGCACCGGGCCGTCACTGCCCTGTCACTTGGGAACAGGGCCCGCCACGGCTGGGGTGCGTTGCATCACCTTGTGGCCGGATCCTTCGATCCAGCCGCCGCGCCTTGCTGTGTGTTCCGTCGCGGATGCGACGTAAACTCAGAAAAATCAAACACTTACAGCAACAACGTGGTGCGAAGCATTATAGGCGCCAAAAGAACTCGAGCGGCACCCGGGCAGCCCCCTACATCCAAGCCGGCAGCCCACTTTGTCGAAGTCGACGAGGCCTCGGAAGGCCAGCGCCTGGACAATTTCCTGGTCAAGCTGCTCAAGGGCGTGCCCAAGACCCATGTTTACCGACTGATCCGGTCGGGGGAGGTGCGTGTCAACAAGGGCCGGGCTGCGGCCGACACCCGACTGGCATCGGGCGACCAGGTGCGCGTGCCGCCAGTGCGCGTGGCCGACAAAAGTCAGCAGCCCGTCGCGCCGGCGCGAGAGTTTCCGGTGGTTTTCGAAGACGATTGCCTGATCGCCGTCAACAAGCCCGCCGGCGTGGCGGCGCACGGCGGCAGTGGCGTGAGTTCCGGGGTCATTGAGCAGCTGCGCCAGGCTCGCCCGACAGCCAAGTTCTTGGAGCTGGTGCATCGCCTCGACAAGGAAACCTCGGGATTGCTGCTGATCGCCAAAAAGCGTTCGGCCCTGACCGCGCTTCAGGCGCAGTTTCGCGCTCGCGAAACCGGCAAGACCTATGCCGCGCTGGTGATCGGCGCGTGGCCGGCCAGCCGCAAGGTGATCGACATTTCTTTGCACAAATTCCTGACCGCCGAGGGCGAGCGACGCGTGAGGGCCGTGGACGACGGGTACGAAGACGGGCGGCGCTCCATCACGCTGGTCAAGATCACCCAGAAGTTCAGCCATTTCACCTTGTTGGATGTGACCATCAAGACGGGCCGAACGCACCAGATTCGGGTACATCTGGCAAACGAAGGCCATCCGATCGCGGGCGACACCAAATACGGCGATTTCGCCGTCAACAAGGCATTGGCCAAAGGGGACGCTGTTGCAAATCACCGTTTCGACCGCATGTTTTTGCATGCGCGGCGGCTGCGTTTTCAGCACCCCGTTTCGGGCGAAGGCGTTGAACTGGAAGCGCCGCTGCCGTCAGAATGTGAAACCTTCATCCAGGCTTTGACCGCATGACCCGCCCGCGCCAGTTCGACCTGATTGCCTTTGATTGGGACGGCACGCTGTTCGATTCGACCGCCATGATTGCCCGCTCCATCCAGCACGCCTGTGCCGACGTGGGTGTGCCGGTCCCGAGTGATCGCGACGCCAGCTACGTCATCGGGCTCGGCTTGAAAGAAGCATTGCAGCATGCGGCGCCCACGCTGGCCGCGCAGCGCTATCCGGAATTGGCCGAGCGCTATCGGCACCACTACTTTGCGCGCCAACACGAGATCGTGTTGTTTGAAGGCACGCTGGCGATGCTGAACGCTTTGAAGGCACGCAATCATTGGCTCACGGTGGCGACCGGCAAGTCGCGGCGCGGACTCGACGCGGCTTTGAGCAACACGTCTGAACTGCACGGCCTGTTCGACGGCAGCCGAACGGCCGATGAAACCGCGTCCAAGCCCGACCCGTTGATGCTGCGGGAGTTGATGCAGGAATTTGGCACGGCGCCCGAGCGCACGCTGATGATTGGCGACACGACCCACGATTTGCAGCTTGCCCTCAACGCGGGCACGGCCAGCGTCGGCGTGAGTTATGGCGCACACGAACCTGGAGCTTTTGGAAGCTATTCACCGTTGCATGTGGCGCATTCGGTGGCCGATTTGTCCGATTGGCTGGCCGAACATGCTTGAAAAACCGCCACCCACCGAGCCACAGCGCCTGTGCGACGCCGATGCACTGGCTGAAAAAGGCAAGGCGCTGGTGTTCGACGTGCTGTATTACCACGAGCCCGCAACGGCGTTCGCGTTGCGGTTTGAGGGCAAGGTTGTTGCATACATCAATCGCTGTGTTCACGTGCCGACGAGCATGGATTGGCAGCCGGGCGAATTTCTCGACAGCCGGCAAGAGTTCATCATTTGCTCGGTTCACGGCGCCAGCTACGAGCCGCACACCGGGCGCTGTATCGGCGGGCCGTGCGGACGCGGCAGGTTGACGTCGTTGCAAGTCGAAGAGCGTGAAGGGCAGGTGTATTGGTATCCTTCTCGCGATACCCAACCTGCCTTTTCAGGTTGAACCGACCTTGATCCTTACGAAGGCTTGAGAAGCACATCATGAATCCGCCAGACGAGCTTTCTTCATCCGCTGTTCCAGCGCCAGCTGCGCCTTCCAGCCATTGGGACAGCGTGGCGGAGACATTTGCCCGCGACTACATGAAAGACCGTCGCAGCGAGCGCCGTTGGCGCATTTTCTTTCGTCTCATGTGGCTGATCCTGTTCATCGCGGTGTTCTGGGCCGTGCTCAGTGCACGCAGTGCAACCATGGCTCCGAGTGGGCCGCACACCGCGTTGGTGGAGGTGCGCGGCGAAATTGCAGGGGACTCGGATGCGAGCGCTGAGGTGCTGGTGGCCGCACTGAAGACGGCATTTGAAGACGAGGGCGCGCGTGCCGTCGTGCTGCGCTTCAATTCACCGGGTGGCAGCCCGGTACAAGCCGGCATCGTCAACGATGAGATCCGCCGTCTGAAGGCCTTGCACAAGAAAAAGGTCTACGCCGTGATCGAAGAGATGTGCGCCTCCGGCGCGTACTACATGGCCGTGGCGGCCGACGAAATTTACACCGACAAGGCCAGCATCGTCGGCTCGATCGGCGTGCTGATGGATGGCTTTGGTTTCACGGGCACGATGGAAAAGCTCGGCGTCGAACGGCGTTTGATGACAGCAGGCGAGAACAAGGCGATCGGCGACCCGTTCACACCGCAGTCCGACAAGCACCGTGCTTACACCCAGGCCATGCTGGACCAGATCCACCAGCAGTTCATCCGCGTCGTGAAAGAGGGGCGGGGCAGTCGGCTGAAAGTGACGCCTGAAACCTTTTCCGGTCTGTACTGGAACGGCGAAGAGGCCGTGAAGATGGGCCTCGCCGATCACCTCGGCAACCTCGACTACGTGGCGCGCGAAGTGGTGAAGGCCGAGGACATCATCGACTACACGCCGAAGGACAACGTGGCGGAGCGCCTGGCCAAGCGTTTCGGCGCTTCGGTCGGTGCGGGTGCCGTGAAAGCGCTGCACAGCATGAGCGCGATTCGTTGACTGCCGCAAGCACTCCGTTCAGGCCGTCGTCAGCAAGCCTTTGCGCTCGATGAACGACACGATGTCGTTCAGCCCTTGTTTGGTTTTGAGGTTGGTCATCACGAAGGGCCGTGTGCCGTTCGGTCCGCTGCGCATGCGCTCGGTATCGGCCTTCATCACGTCCAGGTTGGCGCCGACGTAGGGCGCCAAGTCGGTCTTGTTGATTACGAACAGGTCGCTCTTGGTGATGCCGGGACCGCCTTTGCGCGGGATCTTCTCGCCGGCGGCAACGTCGATCACATAGATCGTCAGGTCGCTGAGCTCGGGGCTGAAGGTGGCGGCCAGGTTGTCGCCGCCCGACTCGATGAAGACGATGTCGGCGTTGGGAAACTTCTCCAGCATGCGGTCTACCGCTTCGAGGTTGATCGAGGCGTCTTCGCGGATCGCCGTGTGCGGGCAGCCGCCGGTTTCGACGCCCATGATCCGTTCGGCCTCCAGTGCGCCCGACACCGTCAGCAGGCGTTGATCTTCCTTGGTGTAGATGTCGTTGGTGACGACCACCAGGTCGTAGCGATCGCGCATCGCTTTGCACAGCATCTCGACCAGCGTCGTCTTGCCTGAGCCGACGGGACCGCCTACGCCGACACGCAATGGCGGCAGTTTTTTACTTCGTCCAGAGATGGCATGCAAAGCGGTCATCGGCGGTCAGAGAGTAGGGGGATCGGGCCAGTGTATCGGCTCCCGAATCCGAATCCGACTCACGACAAGCTGTAGGTTTCAAGCGCGAAGTCTCTGAACTTGTCCGGATGAAAGCGGCGTTTGGCTTCGGCCTGTGCTGCGCTGCTGATTCGCGTGCGCAGCTCAGGCGAGTCCATCAATTGAGCGACACGGGCCAGCATCTCGGCATCGTTGCTGCACAAAAAGCCCGTCTCACCGTGTCGCAGCACGTCGCGGTGCTCAGGCGTGTTCCAGGCGATACACGGTACGCCGGCAGCCATCGCTTCGATCAGCCGCACCGGAAAGCCGGGCGAGCCCGCATGAGCGACGTACATCCATCCGGCCGACAGCTTGGAGGCGCGTTCTGTCTCTGCATCGTGCTCGAAGATGCCGACGTTGGCAGCCTTCAAGCGGGCCATCGATTCCTTGTCCGTCGGACCGACCCAGTTGAAGCTCAGCTGCATGGCGTCTTCTCCCAGCAGCACCGCCATTTGTGCAAACAGGGCGGCGCCCACGGGGTCGAGGCGGCGGCTGCTCGTCACCAGCAGCGGGTGCCGCGCCTCCACGCGGTCCACCATGAAAAAGCTGGCATCGATCGGATGATCGACCAGCTGGATCGGGGGGACGGGCGGCTTGTCGCCCTCGGAGTCCGCGATCGCAGTTTGCTTCGTCGATTGGGAGAAAGGCCGTACCGCCCATTTCAGCAGCACGCTGGCGGCTCGAACCACCCAGGCGGGCCTGGAGCCCTGGGACAGGATGAACAACTTGGGCGAAACGCCGCGGAACCAGACCGCATAAATGGCCAGTGTGCACGGGACAAATCCGTGCAAATGGATCGCCGCCACGGGGCGCGCGCTGGACACCGTGCACAGGCTGTCCAACGACTTCCACAGTTGGCGCAAAAAGCCGGTGCCGGCAGGCGCGAGTTCCAGACGTACGGCCTGGTGGAATTTCGGCAGCAGGCGCAGTTGCGGCGGATCGGTGACCAAGATCACGGTCTGATGGATACCGCACTGAGCCAGCGCGTTGGTGGTGGGTCCGATGAAGCCGAAGGTGGCGTCGGTCAGTTTTCCGACCAGGTGCACAACGGCGCCGCCTTCTGGAGTGACCTCGGAGGTCGCCCTGTCCATCATTGGCTCCTAGGGGTATGGGCAAATGCTGCGCAACGGAAGTGTCGGCGCTGCATCGTTACGACAAAAGCCATCTTTCTTCGCCCAGCGGGGTCCGAAAGACGTGGGTTGGTGACCTTGGCGCCGACGGCTAGCGAGCTCCCTCGCGGAACAGAACGACCTTGACCGTCTTGCACAGGATGGCGACGTCGCCCACGATCGACTGGCTGTTGACATAGCGTTCGTCCAGCGCAACGCGTTCCGCG
>DASQOS010000270.1:0-5877 GCA_035644375.1 Rhizobacter sp. | reverse complement strand
AAGGCCTTTTTTAGGACGGCGCGCTTGGCGCGGGGCGGGGCCTTGAATGCCGGGGCTCGGCTACCATTTGTCTCTTTAGCCGCAAGCCATCCCCTGCCCCATGAGCCAAGTGCTGTTCGATTACACGCGCCAAGACGCAGCCGGTGCCAGCTGCACGGCCCACGCATGGGCCAAGGTGCCCGAGCCGCTGACGCCGGGCCAGCGTCAGGACTGGAAAGCCCGCGCCAAAGCCCTGCTCGCCAAGCACAAGGCGGTGCTGGTGGCGCACTACTACGTGGATGGCGACCTGCAGGACCTGGCGCTGGAAACCGGCGGCTGCGTCGCCGATTCGCTCGAAATGGCGCGTTTCGGGCGCGACCACGGCAGTCAAACGCTGGTGGTCGCCGGCGTCCGTTTCATGGGCGAAACCGCCAAGATCCTGAGTCCCGAAAAGCGTGTGCTGATGCCGGACCTGGACGCCACCTGCTCGCTCGACCTGGGCTGCCCGGCCGAAGACTTCGCCGCCTTCTGCGACGCGCATCCGGACCGCAACGTGGTGGTGTATGCCAACACCAGCGCGGCCGTCAAAGCGCGCGCCGACTGGATGGTGACGAGCTCCTGCGCGCTGGCCATCGTGCAGCACCTGAAGGACCAGGGCGAGAAAATCCTCTGGGCCCCTGACCGGCACCTCGGTCGGTACGTGCAGCAAAACACCGGGGCCGACATGCTGTTGTGGAACGGCGCCTGCATCGTGCACGACGAGTTCAAGGGCCTGGAGCTCGACTTGCTCAAGGCCGAGCACCCCGACGCCAAGGTGCTGGTCCACCCCGAATCGCCCGAGAGCGTGGTCGCGCAGGCCGACCTGGTGGGCTCCACCTCGCAAATGCTGAACGCGGTGGTCAACATGGAGGCGCGGACCTTCATCGTCGCCACCGACAACGGCCTGCTGCACCGCATGCGACAGATGGCGCCGCACAAGACCTTGATCGAAGCGCCGACGGCCGGCAGCAGCGCCACCTGCAAGAGCTGCGCGCACTGCCCGTGGATGGCGATGAACGCCTTGCAAGGCGTGGTGGCCTGCCTGGAGCAAGGCAGCGGCGAAATCGCGGTCGATGAGCCCATTCGCAGGCAAGCGCTGGGCTGCATCGACCGCATGCTGGACTTCGTCAAGCGTCACCCGGGCGCCACACAAACAACAGGCCTGGTGCCGAACATCGGCGCCGCCTGACTCTCTTTTCTGTTTCCCTGCACCCCATGTTCGACTTCAATGAAACGCTGGCGCAGGCGCGCCGGCGCAATGTGCACGATGCGCTGGTCGAAGACATCGGCCAGCACGACTGGACCGCCGAGCTGGTCGATGCCCGGCAGCGCGTGACGGCAC
The DNA here is from genome assembly GCA_035644375.1 of Rhizobacter sp. Taxonomy (GTDB): domain Bacteria; phylum Pseudomonadota; class Gammaproteobacteria; order Burkholderiales; family Burkholderiaceae_C; genus Rhizobacter. Next base: position 4,517 of record DASQOS010000270.1, on the reverse strand, counting down.
GGGTGCTGGTGCGCGAAGACGCGGTTCTGTGCGGACGCGACTGGTTTGACGACTGTGTGCATGCGCTCGATGCCGCGGCGCGCATCGAGTGGCATGTCGACGAAGGCGCGTGGATGCACGCGGACACGACCGTCTGCCACATCGAATCCGCGGCGCGTGCGTTGTTGTCGGCCGAGCGGCCGGCGCTCAACTTTCTTCAGCTGCTGTCGGCCACCGCCACCGTGACGCGGCGTCACGTGGACGCGATCGCCGGCGCATCGCCCAACCCCAAGGGCTGCGCGGTGCTGGACACGCGCAAGACGATCCCGGGTTTGCGCCAGGCACAAAAATATGCCGTGCGCACGGGGGGCGGCCAGAACCAGCGCCTCGCGCTGTGGCACGGCATTCTGATCAAAGAGAACCACATCGCGGCAGCCGGGGGCGTGGCGCTGGCCCTGCGCCAGGCGCAGGCCTTGAATGCGGGCGTGAGCATTCAGGTGGAAGTGGAAAACCTGGCCCAGCTGCGCGAAGCCCTGGAGGCCGGCGCCGCCAGCATCTTGCTGGACAACTTCGACGAGCCGACCCTGCACGCCGCGGTTCGCGTCAGCGCGGGCCGCGCCCTGCTGGAGGTCTCGGGCAATGTGCAACTCGACCAGATGCGCCGCCTGGCCGCCAGCGGCGTCGACCGCATTTCGATCGGCCGCCTGACCAAGGACGTGAGGGCCGTGGATTATTCGATGCGTGTGCTGTCGCAGATCTGACGCTCAAGAACTCGATCTCGCGAACTGCGTCACGCGGGGCCATCCAATTCGCGTGCTGAAGGGGGTCCGCCCAGCCTAAAGTCGAAGCCTGTCTATTTGATTGATGGCAAGGTTTTCATGAACACGGACTTCCATTCGATCCACAACCACCACGAGCGGGCCGTGCTGGAGGCCGTGACGGCCGCGCTGCCGAAGTATCCAAATCTGCCGGTAGAAACCATGGCCGACGTGGCTTGCGTCGCACTCAACCGCCTGCCACCACGCTACATCCGCCACGAGGTCGACTTGGCGTTTTATCTCACCGAAGTCGAACGCGAAAACAACGAACGCGCCATTGCCGAAGCGGTGCACTCGGCGTTTCAGTTTGTGCTGGCGCGCAACGCGATGCGCGCGCGTCTCTGATTTCCCTCAGCCGCAAAGCCCTGACATCGCCCCGGTCGGCAACGAACCGCGGTCGCGATGGCTCGCCGGACGAACCAGGACCGTGGGGAAACTCACCGGCAAGGTCTGGGGAAAATCGCGACTGAAATGCAAGCCGCGGCTCTCGTGGCGCATCAATGCGGAACGCACGATCAACTCGGCGCAATCCACCAGGTTGCGCAGTTCCAGCAGGTCGCGAAAGACGCGGAAATTGGCGTAATAGTCTTCGATCTCGCTGCGCAGCAAGGTGATGCGGTGCAGCGCCCGTTCCAGACGCTTGGTGGTTCGAACGATGCCGACGTAGTTCCACATCAGCAGCCGCAGTTCGTCCCAGTTGTGCGCGATCACCACCTGCTCGTCGGCGTTCTCGACCTGGCTCTCGTCCCACGCCGGCAATTCGGGTGTGGGGCCCATATCCCGGCTCAGAATGTCATTGGCGCAGGTCTTGCCGAACACCACGCATTCGAGCAATGAGTTGCTGGCCAGACGGTTGGCGCCGTGCAAGCCGGTGTAAGTGGTTTCGCCGATGCCGTACAGGCCCGGCACATCGGTGCGGCCGAGCAGGTCCGTCACGACACCGCCGCAGGTGTAGTGCGCGGCGGGCACGACCGGGATCGGTTGCGTCGTGATGTCGATGCCGAGCTTCAGGCAACGTGCATAAATGGTCGGGAAGTGTTCCTTCAGGAAATCGGCGCCCAGGTGGGTCGCGTCGAGCAGCACGTTGTCGAGACCGTACTTCTTCATTTCGAAGTCGATCGCACGCGCGACGATGTCGCGCGGCGCCAGTTCGCCGCGCGGATCGTGCGCCAGCATGAAACGTGTTCCATCGGGCAACAGCAGGCGGCCGCCCTCGCCGCGCAGCGCTTCGGTGATCAGAAAACTGCGCTCCTGCGGGTGGTACAGGCAGGTCGGGTGGAACTGGATGAACTCCATGTTGCCGACACGGCAACCGGCGCGCCAGGCCATCGCGATGCCGTCTCCGGTGGAGGTGTCGGGGTTGGTGGTGTAGCGGTAGACCTTGCCTGCACCGCCGGTGGCCAGGATCACGGCCGATGCGGCAAGCGTCTCGACGCGTTGCTTGTCGATGTCGAGTGCATAGACACCATAACAATGGGTCGGTTCATCGCGCTTCAAATGCCGCGACGTGATCAGGTCCAGCGCCATCCAGCGCTCGAGCAACCGGATGTTCGGGTGACGGCCGACTTCGTCGAGCAGCACATCATGGATCGCTTTGCCGGTTGCGTCGGCCGCATGCGCAATGCGCCGCACCGCATGCCCGCCTTCTCGCGTCAGGTGCAGGCCCAGCGGGCCCTCGGGATCGGCTGAAAACTGCACCCCGCGCGCCACCAGCCATTCGATCGCCGCCGCGCTGTGTTCTGCAATGAAGCGTGCTGTTTGCTCGTCGACCAGACCGGCGCCGGCATCCTGCGTGTCACGCACGTGAGACTCGATGCTGTCGTCCTGGCCGAGCACGCCGACGATGCCGCCCTGCGCCCATGCCGTGGCCGCATCGTTCAGGTTGCGCTTGGCCAGAACCACCACCGGGCGGGTCTGGGCCAGGTTCAATGCGGCGGTCAGGCCCGCCAGGCCGGCACCGACAATCACGACGGGCAAGGATGTCGACTTGGAATCGGTCACGGGCATGCAGGTGTCCGGTGCGAATGACGCTGCCGGTTCAGGTCAAGAGATGAAGCGGCTCATTCTATCGACCGCTCGAAAACAGTGCGGCAGCGCGCGCCAACAGCTTTCGGCCGCCAGAGACGCGCAAATTCGCAGGCGCTGCGCGGCAATTGACTTTCGCCAATGTCACAAATTGACACAGGCGCTCTACACTGCCTCTGCCCGCTTCTCGTGGAGAGGTGCGCCCTGCAAAGGACTTGAATGACACCCACCTTCCCGTCAAACGGGTCGTCTGCGGACCTGCCGTCGCCGGACGAGTGGCAGTCCACGCGTGCGCAAACGGTGGTGGCCACGCAGCTCCAGCCGAACAAAGAGGACTATCTGGAAAACGGCAATGCGGACATCGGCCGCGAGGTGGGCGGCCAGCGGCGCGAGTTGTTCGTCTCGTGCGATCCCGCCGAGGCGATGCAACAGCAATTCGACCACCTGCGGCCCGAGTTCATTGCGCTGCACGACCTGGGCACGTCATCGTCCCGCAAGCTGCTGGCCGGCGTGGCAGCGGCCAGCGGCCGAGCCGTGCAGAAACTGGTGGTGCGGCGCCAAGGCTACGGCACTTCGCTCGCCACCCTCGAATTCATCGACTTCCCCGGCAAGACCGGGTCGTTGCGCATCTACACCACCGAAGCCGATGCCGATACCGTGGCACGCAAGGAACTGGCGCGTGTGCTGCTGGCTTACAGCCGCCTGGGCGTGGTGATGGTGGGCGACATGCCACCGCACTTGCTCACGTCATCGCTGGGCGCGTTGCGCGAAGCCATGATCACGAGCACCTGGAACAACCGCCACCTGCTGCTGCTGCCGCTGGCCCAGTCGAACACCCTGGTGGGCCAGGGCAGCGACATGGGGCGCGGAACCGGCGTCAACGTGACCACCACGCCGCAGGTCACACGCCCTGCCGACGCCTGGGGTTTCATCAGCGGCACCTGGAACCGGCTGCGCGAGCAGTTGCAGGCTACCGGATTGAATCTGCCGGCCTTGCCCGGTACGAACCAGACAAAAGCACAGCCACAAGCGCAGACACAAGCGGCGCCCGCAACGCTGCGGGCGCCGGACAGTCCGTCTTTCCTGACCAGCCGCCCGATACCGAGTGCGCCGGCTGCGCTGGACATGAAGCCGATGCCTGCGCTCAGGTCTGTCGAAGCGCACAGCGAAGGGACGCTGCTGTCGCGCTACGTCAACCAGCTGCTCGAACTCACCGGCATGGTGAGTTGCTGCGTTTTCGATGTGTCGACCGGCAAAGGCATTGCGCATGCCGGCGCGCGGCCGGGTCCTGACGAACTGGGCTTCCATGGCGCCACCATGCTGTCCGGCGTGAGCACGGCCAGCAGAGCGCTCGGCCTGGGCCACACCTTGCCCGATGTCGCCATCACACTGGGCACACACCATCTGCTGTTGCGCGCAGTGCCCAGTCACCCTGGGCTGGCCATGCACGCGGTGCTGGACAAGGCCCAGGCCAACCTGACTCTGGTGCGGCTGCAGGTGGCCCGCATGGATGTCCTGTTGGAGCCCCCCAGTCGCTAGCGCTCCTGCCCCCAAGGGGCGCCACCCATCGGACCGGCAAAGCCGGATCCTTGGGCGTGGCTTGATGAACGCGTCGCTGCGCTTGCTTGGTAGTTGGCGAAGTTTGGTTCGTCAGTGAACCGGTCGCCTCAGGTCGACGCGACGCTTCAGATCAAG
>DASQOS010000269.1:0-3441 GCA_035644375.1 Rhizobacter sp. | reverse complement strand
CCACCATCAACTCAATCAGCGTGAAGCCGCTTGCGCGGCGTGCAGCGATAAAACGTGATGCTCGGAGGGTCATGGAACAAGTGGGGAGGTGAATGTCGATGAATCATAATCGTGCCATGCCCGCCCGATTGTCAGCTTTCGTGATTTGGACCCTGGTGGCTTTTGCCGCCGCCTTTTGGGGTCTTCGTCTGCTGGTTCAGGCCGCGCCGCCGCCGGCCAATGCCGTCGCAGCCAGCGAACTGGGCAGCTTGCGTGGCGATCTGTCCCGCCTGTTGGGTGCAGAACCGGTGGCGCTATCGGCGGCACCCGTGCCGCAGGCCGCCAGTCGCTTCAAACTGCTGGGCGTGATGGCACAAAAGGCCGTTGATAGCGCAGGCCCGGCGCCCGGCTTTGCACTGATATCCGTCGATGGCAAGCCGGCACGTGCCTTTGCTGCCGGCGCGTCGATCGACGAACAATGGGTCTTGCAATCGGTGAGCCTGCGCAGCGCTTCCTTGGGTCCGGCCAATGGGGCGCCAGCGGTGGTGCTGGAAGTGCCACGCCTGCCTCCTCCGGCGACGGGCACATTACCGTCGCCTTCTTCCTCGGATCAAGCGACAAGCACACCTGCCGTGCTTGCACCGGCGGCGCGCTCGGTACTCCCGGGTCGGCCACGGGAAGGTATGCGGGAGCAGCCGCCAAGGCGCGCGGCCGACATGCCTCTGTCATCGATGCCCGCTGAAGCGGTGCGCTGAAGCGCTGTAGGCCCGTCAGGGCAAATGACCCGAACCGCTGCTGTTGATATCGGCCGGCTGAGAGGGTCCCGCCTCTTCGCCTTCGGCCACCTCGGTCAACAGTGCGGCGGAACTGAGCACCAGCGGATAAGCGAGCGTCGCGCCGGTGCCGTCGATGCTTTCCATGCCGAGTTCGAGCAGCGCCATGGCATGGAACAGGCCCAAGGTGGTGGTCAGGCCTCCGTGGCTGTGGCTGCGGCAGAAAACGCAATAGTCCGTCACGGTGGGAGCAATGCGCGACGCGACCATCAACGCGGCGCAGGCCGGCATGCCGTCCACCATGACCAGCCGCCGCTTGCTGGCGGCCACCAGCATCACCCCGACCATCATCGCGATCTCGAATCCGCCATAGGCGGCCAGCACTTCCACCGGGTCGGTGACATCGCGGTGCCGATTCTGGGCTCCTTGCAGCACCAGCATCAGACGGCCCTGGTCTTCGGCCTTCATGGCGGGCGTGATCACGAGATCCTGGATCGGCTCGCCGGACAATGCCGAGAGCACCAGTGCCGCGCTTTCGTGCGAACCGACGCCGATTCCGGCGCAAGCGATCAGATTGCCGTTCATCGCATCGGCGATTTCCATGCCGGCGCGAATGGCGGCATGCGCCTGGTCCAGCGTCATGGCGACGTTGACGCGCGCGTTGCGCGTGCCGTGGGCGATCTTGCGCGCCATCAACCGCGGGTGCTGTGCCACAACCTCTGCCACGCCGCAATCGACCACGCTCAGTTCCATGCCCTGAATACGGGCGAACACCGACACCGGCAACTGGGAGCTGAGCAGGTTTTGCACCAGCCGCGCCGTGGACGGCTGGTTGCTGGGGCTGATGCCATCCACCACCACGCCGTGGTCCGAAGCGAAGAGCGCAATCTGCGGTGACCGGAACCGCGGCTTGAGCGTGTTCTGAATCAATCCAAGGCGAATGGCCAAGGGCTCCAGTTCACCCAGGTTGCCGGTGGTTTCACTGCGCCGCCTCAGCTTTTCACGCAGCGCCTGTTCCAGCAGCGGATTGGCTGTGGCGGAGATGAGTGAACGGTTGACGGACATGTGCAGGTGAAAGGGTCGGCGGAGTCAGCCCCGTCGTGGCGGACGAGTTTCAGCTTGCATTGTGGGGCCGCTGCCGCGCCGCAAGCAACGTGCCCGGGTTTCAGCGCAGGAACAGACGGTACACCGGGTTGTCCGTTTCATCGACGCAAGGGTAGGCCAGCCCTTCAAGGAAAGCCTTGAAGGCGGCCTTGTCTTGTCGTGGCACCTGGATGCCGACCAGGATGCGGCCGTAGTCCGCGCCCTGGTTGCGGTAATGGAACAAGCTGATGTTCCAGTCGGGGTGCATGCTGGACAGGAAACGCATCAGCGCGCCGGGCCGTTCCGGGAAAACGAAGCGGTACAGGCGCTCGTTGCGCGCCAGCTCGCTGCGGCCACCCACCATGTGCCGCACATGCTGCTTGGCGAGTTCGTCATGGGTCAGGTCCAACGCGGCGAAGCCATGCTGGGTGAAGCTGCGGGCCAGCTGGGCCGATTCGCCGCGGTTGTTCGTGGACAGCCCGACAAACACGTGTGCCTTCTGGTCGTCCGAGATGCGGTAGTTGAATTCGGTGACGCTGCGCGGACCCACCAATTGGCAAAACCGTTTGAAGCTGCCGCGTTCTTCGGGAATGGTGACGACGAACAGAGCCTCGCGTTCCTCGCCGACTTCTGCCCGCTCGGCAACGAAGCGCAAACGGTCGAAGTTCATGTTGGCGCCGCAGGTGATGGCGATCCACGTCTGGCCTTTGGCCTTGTGCACCTCTGCATACTGTTTGATGGCCGCCACGCCCAACGCGCCGGCCGGTTCCAGGATGCTGCGGGTATCTTGAAACACGTCTTTGATGGCAGCGCAGACAGCGTCGGTGTCCACGACGATGAAATCGTCCACCAGCGCCTTGGTCAAGCGGAATGTCTCTTCACCCACCAGCTTGACGGCGGTGCCGTCGGAAAACAGGCCGACCTCGTCCAGTTGCACGCGTTTGCCGGCTTTCACTGAACGCAGCATGGCATCGGAGTCGGTGGTCTGGACGCCGATCACCTTGATCTCGGGCCGCACTGCCTTGATGTAGGCGGCGATCCCGGAAGCCAGCCCACCACCGCCGATGGCGACAAAGATGGCATCGATGGGGCCCTGGTGTTGGCGCAGGATTTCCATCGCAATGGTGCCCTGGCCGGCGATCACGTCCGGGTCGTCGAACGGGTGCACGAACGTGAGGCCGCGAGAGCGGCCCAACTGCAAGGCGTGCAGATAGGCATCCGAATAGCTGTCGCCATGCAGAACGACTTCACCGCCCAGCGCGCGAACCGCGTCGATCTTGAGCTCGGGCGTGGTGACGGGCATCACGATCAAGGCTTTGCATCCCAGGCGGTGTGCCGACAAGGCCACGCCTTGCGCATGGTTGCCGGCCGATGCGCAGATGACACCCTTTTTCAACTGGGTGGCAGACAGATGCGCCATCTTGTTGTACGCCCCGCGTAGCTTGAAGCTGAAGACCGGCTGGCTGTCTTCGCGCTTGAGCCAGACCTTGTTTCCCAGCCGTATTGAAAGGCTTTTGGCCAAGTCCAGTGACGATTCGATCGCCACGTCATAGACGCGTGCCGTCAGGATCTTTTGCAGGTAGTCAGACAGGCTCAGTTCGCCGCT
>DASQOS010000268.1:0-11429 GCA_035644375.1 Rhizobacter sp. | reverse complement strand
ATCGCCGCGTTCAAGTATCGCAACGCCGGCCAGGTCTGCATCTCGCCCACGCGCTTTCTGGTGCACAACAGTTTGCGCAAGGAGTTTTCCGACGCATTGGTGCGCCAAACCGAAAGCCTCAAGCTTGGCGACGGCCTGACCGAAGGCACGACGCTGGGCCCACTGGCCAATCCGCGCCGCATGTCGGCCATGACCAAACTGCTGGAGGACGCGCGCGCCAAGGGGGCGACCGTGGCGACCGGCGGCACGCGCGTCGGCGCTGCCGGCAACTTCTTTGCGCCGACCGTGTTGCTCGATGTGCCGCTGAATGCCGATGTGTTCAACAACGAACCCTTCGGGCCCGTGGCCGCCGTGCGCGGTTTCGACACGCTGGACGAAGCGATCGCCGAAGCCAACCGCCTGCCCTTCGGCCTGGCCGGCTATGCGTTCACCAGCTCGATCAAGACCGCGCATGTGCTGTCGCAACAGCTTGAGCTGGGCATGCTCTGGATCAACCAGCCGGCCACGCCGTCGCCCGAAATGCCCTTCGGGGGCATCAAGGATTCAGGCTACGGTTCTGAAGGCGGCCCCGAGGCGATGGAGGCGTATCTGGTCACCAAGTCGGTGTCCATCCTCGGGGTATGAATCGAAGGTGATGGCCGATCTGGTGTGATGCCACATCAGAACAGATCGAGTTGATCGCGCGCAGATTCGGGCACTCGGAACAATGACGTATTCACCGGCGTGCGCACGCCTTCGAGCCCAAACCGTTTGCAGGCCAGGCGAAACCGTTGCGACAGCAGTTGCGCAAACTCGCCGCTGCCCCGCATGCGAACGCCGAACTCGGCGTTGTAGTCCGCACCGCCGCGCATCTGGTTGACGATGCTCATCACGTGTTTGGCACGCAGCGGAAAGTGCTTTTCCAGCCATTCGACGAAAAGATCGCGCACTTCGCGGGGCAATCGCAGCAGCACATAGCCGCTGAACAGGGCGCCGGCCTCGGCAGCCTGCTGCATCACTTGCTCAAGATGCACATCGTTCAGCGCGGGAACGATGGGCGCGACGAACACGCCGGTGGGCACACCTGCCGCCGCGAGCTCCTGAACCGCCTTCATGCGGCGTGCCGGTGAGTTGGCCCGCGGTTCCAGCGTGCGCGCCAGATCGGTGTCGAGTGTGCCGATGGAGATGGCGACCCTCACCAGCCCCTTTGCCGCCATCGGTGCCAGCAGGTCGATGTCGCGCGTGACCAGGGCCGACTTGGTCGTGATGCCCACCGGATGATTGAATTCGCTCAGGACCTGCAGCAGTGCGCGCGAGATGCCGAGTTCTTTCTCGGCAGGTTGATAGGGGTCTGTGTTCGCGCCCAGTGCGATCAGCGTGGGCACGTGCCCGGGTCGGCTCAGTTCTTGCCGAAGCAGTGCAGCGGCGTTCGATTTGGCAAAGATCTTGGTCTCGAAATCGATGCCGGGCGACAGGCCCAGGTAGGCGTGGGTCGGCCGTGCGTAGCAGTACACGCAGCCGTGTTCACACCCCTGGTACGGATTGATGGATTGGCTAAAGGGAATGTCGGGCGAGTTGTTCTTGCTGATGATCGAGCGGGCCTGTTCCAGCGTGACGCTGGTTTCGAGTTGCGCGCAGACCTCGTCGTGGACATGCGTTTCCAGGTAGTCGGCGTCGGTTTCACGCGACCACGCGTCGAACCTGGAAGCCTTGTTCGAGTGGCTGCCACGGCCCTTGGTGGGCGAGATGGCGATCACTCTCTTGGTCGCGGATGAAGCCATGGGACGCCCTTTGAAGTAAAGCGTATACATAAGGGGTATCCACTTAGCTCCAGAGAAGCCAGAACACTGGATACCCATCCAGTCATGCTACGCCTGCTGCGGTGGTTCGCGCAAGGAGTTGACGACGCTGTCGTAGGTCACTGGTTCGGTGACCACGGCTTGCTGCAAGAGCCGATAGAACAGCATGCCGCGCGAGCCCGACGTGCGTCGGTTGAAGCGGAACACGAACTCGTCCAGGTAGGCGTCCAGATGCCGCGGCTGGACCGAGCCATGGTGCGTTCCCAGAATCCAGCGCTTGACCAGCAAAGCCACCCGATCGATGCACACCGGCCATCGACACATGGGCGGGCACATCGGAGCTGTCGCCGTGATCGCCAGGTAGGTTTCGTCAACCTCGACTTGGCCCTTCAAGAGGTTCCGATCGGGGCGCACCATGGCCCGGCGAAACCGATGCAGCATGGCCCAGGCGGTCTGGTAGCTCCCCAACCCCAGCACGCGCTGCAGGCCCAGGGCGCTCACGCCCTGCTTCTGGTTGGTCAGGTACCAGGCCGCTGCCAGCCACACACGCAAGGGCGTGCGGGTCTTGTCGAAGATGGTGCCGGCGGTAACCGTGCTCTGGCGGCCGCAACTGCGGCACATCAGCCGTGCTCGGTTGGAACGATAGGGCTCCTGCGCCACGCCGCACCCTGGACAGACGAAGCCACTTGGCCAGCGCAGCTTCTCCAGATACCCCAGGCAAGTCTCTTCGCTGGCGAACCAGTCGAGAAACTCGTTCCAGTTGCGGGGGTAGTCACGGCCCGCTTCTGGCGCTACGATGGGCTGGGTATCCATCCAGTGATGGTAGCGTCACTGGAGCTAAGTGGATACCCCTTGTATACATACAATAATATATGGGCGCTGGCCCAATCAGGCAGAGGCGTCTGGCTCAATGCTCAGGGTGGCCCTGAATCCACGGTCTTGTCCTGGTACCGGCGATTCGAGTCGCAAGGTCGCGTGTTGATGCTGGGCAATCCTTGCGGCAATCGCCAGGCCCAGGCCGGTGCCCTCATTGCGGGCCGAGCCACGCGAATAGGGTTGCGACAGCGTGGCCAGTGTCTCGGTCGGTACGCCTGGCCCGTTGTCGCTGACGATCACTCGGCCGGGCGGCTCGATGCGCACGTCAACCTGGGCCAATGGTGCATGTTTGAGCGCGTTCTCAATGAGGTTGCGCATGGCGATGCCCAGGCCGTCGAGGTCGCCTCGGACCACCACGGGGTGCAGGGGCAAGTGCACGTGCAAACGATGGCTCACGTTGGCGTGGTGGCGAAACTCGTCCAGAACCAGCGTGGCCAGTTGCCTCAGGTCGACCGGTTCGCGATCCAGGCCGATACCGGCTTCCACACGTGACAATTGCAGCAGCTTGGTGGCCGTGTTGCTCAGGCGGTCGAGCGAGCGCACCAGGCCGAGCGCCCGATCGCGCGAATCCCCGACTTCGGGCAGCTTGGCCACCAGAAGCTGGGCTTGTGCGCGCGCTGCGGCGAGCGGTGTTCGCAGTTCGTGGGCGCTGCTCGCGGCGAACGCGCGTTCGGCAAGCAGGACCGCCTGCAGGCGCATCACCAGGATGTTGATGGATTCGATCAGAGGGTCGAATTCTGAAGGCAGGTCGGTTGCCTGCAGCGGGGACACATCGGCTTCGGCGCGCCCACGCCATTGGTCACCGGCTTCACGGATGCCCTTGAATGAGCGTTCGAGCAACAAGTCGATCATCAAAGCGGCCAGCGGCAGCAATGCCAGCAGCGGCAAAACTATGGCAGCTGAATTTTCTGCCAGGGCGTCGTGACGTTCTCGGAGTTGTTCGCCGACCTGCACGACGATGGCGTTGTCGGGCGTTCGGCGCGTCGCCACGCGCCAGCCGTTCACGGTGTGCAGGCCGGGCTCGGTGTCGAGCGCCCACGCGGGACCTGTCGTCATGCCGGACTGGCGCAAGACCTTGCCATGCGAGTCCCGCACCAGCACATGGAGGATGTCGTTGCTGTTTTGCGCTGCCGCAAACAGGACCGGCGTCGTGGCCATCGTCGTGGCTGTGGTGTCGAGCGGAACGTGTTCTGCGAGCGAGAGCAGGGCATCGTCCAATGCATCGTTCATTTCGCTGCGCACGGCAATCACCGCCAGCGTTGCTGCGGCCGTCCAGAGCACCGCCATCGCGATCAGCAGGCGCCGCCGCAGCAGCCGAGCAAGACTCCAGCGGCGTCCCGACTCCGACGCAGCGGCCCGGGTCTCCGCCAGGGTCACGCGTTGCGCTCCAGCTTGTAGCCGAGCTGGCGCATGGTGGTGATGGTTTCGGGACCGAGCTTTTTGCGCAAGCGGCTGATCAGCACCTCAAGCGTGTTGCTGTCGCTTTCTTCACCGCGTGCGTACAAGTGGCGGGCCAGCGCTTCCTTGCTCCAGGTGTGCCCGGGGCGAGACGCAATGCAGCGCAACAAGGACCACTCCATGGCGGTGAGCAGCACCGAGGCGTCGTCGCGGTAAACCAGGTTGGACTGGAAGTCGATCTGTGTACCGCCCACCAAGGTCAACTGAGGCGCGGGTGTCAGTGCATAGCGGCGGGCGACCGCATCGACGCGGGCGCTCAATTCTTCCAGATCGAACGGTTTGACCAGGTAGTCGTCCGCGCCCGAGGCCAGACCGTGGATTCGGTCCCTGAGCTGGTCTCGCGCGCTGAGTATCAGCAGCGGCAGGTCGGTTCGCACACTGCGAACGGCTGCCAGCAGGTCCATGCCGTCACCGTCAGGCAAACCCAGGTCGAGCAGCGCCATGTCGCTGTCGCATTGATCGGCCGGCCGCAACAGGACGCGCCGCGCCTGGGCCACGGTTTTGAGCCATTCCACCGCATGACCCTGTGCGCGCAGATGATCGGCCACCGCCTGGCCAAGATCGACATCGTCTTCGATCAGTGTGATGTGCATGTCGCAATTGTCACCGCCTGGCCAGGCAATGGAAACAGATGGCTTTTCCGGCCTGCGGCCCTGTCACCCGATGTCCTTTGTGCGGCTGAAAAACGAATCAGGCCGCTTGTTCCTGATCGGCGGCGCCATCGCCGTCGGGCTGTTCTGTCACGGCCGCCTCGCGCAGGCTCAGCGCCCCGGCCTGACGGCCCTTGGTTTGCCCCAATGTCGGCATGGAAACCCCGGCGGCATAGCGTCTGCGCATTTCTTCCACCATGTCAGACAGCGCTTGGGCGTCGCTGATCTTGGCGTGGTGGCGCTGCAGCGTCATGCGCGCCATGTCGATCAACTTGGCGTTCAGCGTCTGTTCACCTCGCGTGATCAGAGACTTCACGGCCAGGCGATGGTCGCCGCGCAGTGAATTGGTGACGGCCTGTTCGGCCATCTCGGCAATGCATGCCTGGGCATCATGAACCCGTTGAGCGAAAGGCGGATGGAAGGACACGCTGGCGGCCAGCAACTCGGTCAAGGCCTTGGAGCTGACAAAGCGCATGGCCAGCGCATCGATCCAGTCTTCGGCACCGTCCAGACGCAGTTCAGCAGCGGTCAGTTGCGCCAGCAATGTCATCAGGTTGCAGGCGGCTTCCACGTCGAGAGAAGGTTCGCGCAGATCCGTGAACATCTGGCGCACTTCAGCAACCACTGCAGCCACTTGCTTGCGCAGCATCAGGTTGAACACGTTGACCACCGCGGCGAAGCGTTGCAAGCGCCGACTTTTCGGGGCTTTCTCGAGCGCGTGCAGCAGATTGTCATGGCAGCGCTGCAGACCCTTGGTGTCGCGCTGGTGAAAGCGGCTGAAAGCCAGAACCACCAGGGTCTGCATGTCGAACATCTTCGAGCTGATGCCGATGGCGGCAGCGCGTTCAAGCATCTTGGCCGACTCGTCGCGGTCGCCCATGTAAAAGGCCAGCATGCCGTGCTTTTGCAGACGGGTGATCGAGCCGGGTGTCAACGCGCTTGCCTTGCGGTAGGTGTCGAGCGCTTCGCCCAGATTGCCTTGTTCCATCTGCACTCGTCCCATCACGTCGTAGGCGTCGACATGGGTAGGGTGGTCGCAGAGCAGGCTCTCCAGCGTGCGCAGTGCCTGTGTGGGTTGGTTCGCCTCGATCTGCGCCCGCGCAATGCCCAGTTTGGCCCATGGCAAGGCGCCGGTCTTCAGAACGGCTTCGTAGAGTGCCCTGCCGGCCACGTGGTTGCCCTGGCGCAGCAGCAGTTCAGAACCGATGCGGGCGGCATAGAGCCAATAGGCTTGCCGGGCTTCAAACCGGGCGACGCACAGTCGCGCCGCTTCGTCGAAATCCTGAGACTCGATGGCCGTGAAAATACCGTTCAAGGCGCGCTTGCGGTTTCTGGCCTGCATCAGGCGCTCGCCCAACGCGGTGGCGGTGTGGGGTTTGAGCAAATAGCTGTCCAGCGCCGATTCGGCCGCTTCTGCCACCATGGTGTATGACGCTTCGCCGGTGACGATGATGAACACCGTGGACAGCGGCAGCAGCTGATTGCGCCGCAGGTCGTCTAACAGGTTCTGCGCCGAGTAGTCTGCTCCAACGAATTGGTGTTCGCACAGCACCACGTCGAACGGACGCGCTTCGAGCTGGCGGCGGGCGTCTTCGATGCGGCTGCATTGCGATACCGTGCCGACCCCGAAGTCGCGAAGCTGCGACGCCAGGATGCTGCGTGACGTGGGGTTGGCATCGACCACCAGCGCCCGGCAGTTGCCAATGTCGCGATCAAGCAATTGCACGGCGGCTCTCCGGCAAGGGGCGAGTGGCCAGGCAATGTGAGCTCGAGTGGTGCATACAGGGTCTCAACGGCAATCCTGCGCATTTATCGGCTCTTGGGCGCCGTAACTTGAGATGGCTTCCCGGTCGTGTTGACGGGGCATCGCGAGCGCCGCCACAGACAGACCCCGAACTCGGGCCGGCTGGCGGCTGCCAATGGCCTACTTGAACAAATCCTTCACACGATTGGTCCAGGTCCGGGCGTTGGGCGAGTGTCTGTCTGCCGACTTGTTGAATGAATCGTCGAGTTCCGTGAGCAGCTTGCGCTGGTGCTCGGTGAGCTTGACCGGCGTTTCCACGCTGACGTGGCAATACAGATCGCCGGGGTAGCTGGAGCGCACGCCTTTGATGCCTTTGCCCCGAAGGCGGAAGGTCTTGCCGTGCTGGGTGCCTTCCGGCAACTCGATCTCTGCCTTGCCGCCGAGTGTGGGGACCTCGATGGTGCTGCCCAGGGCCGCCGTGGTCAGGCCCACCGGCACGGTGCAGTGCAGGTCGTCGCCGTCACGCTCGAAGATATCGTGCGGTTTGATGCGGATTTCGATGTACAGGTCGCCTGCGGGACCGCCGTTGGTGCCGGGCTCGCCGTTGCCGGCAGAGCGGATGCGCATGCCTTCATTGATGCCCGGAGGGATCTTGACCTCCAGGGTCTTGTTCTTCTTGAGCTTGCCGGAGCCATGGCATGTGACGCAGGGCTCCGGAATGATCTTGCCGGTGCCATGGCACTGCGGGCAGGTCTGTTGAATGCTGAAGAAGCCCTGGCGCATCGTCACCGTGCCGGCGCCGCTGCAGGCTGGGCAGGTTTTGGCGTTGGTGCCCGGTTTGGCGCCGCTGCCGTGGCAGGTGTTGCATTCTTCCCAGCTCGGAATGCGAATCTGCGTCTCTTTTCCCTTGGCGGCTTCTTCGAGCGTGATTTCCATGGCGTAGCTGAGGTCGCTGCCCCGATACACCTGCTGGCCGCCTGCGCGACGCTGCGCTCCGCCGCCGGCGCCGCCGAAGATGTCGCCAAAGATGTCGCCGAAGGCCTCGGCGAACCCCCCAAAACCTTCAGACCCCGGGCCACCCGGCCGGAATCCGCCGGCGTTGGGGTCCACCCCGGCGTGGCCGTACTGGTCGTATGCAGTGCGCTTTTGTCCGTCGGACAGCATCTCGTAGGCTTCTTTGGCCTCCTTGAATTGCTCCTCCGATTTCTTGGCCCCGTCCCCTTGGTTGCGGTCGGGGTGGTGTTTCATGGCCAGCTTGCGATAGGCCTTTTTGATGTCGTCCTCGGAGGCATTCTTTGCCACGCCGAGCACTTCGTAGTAGTCACGCTTTGCCATGTTTCTGTGCTGCTTCTAAGAACGAAATCCCCCGTGCGCTTTTCAGCTCACGGGGGAGAGGCTGCCCGAGCGATGAGGCGCCCGTCAAGAGTGGTTCACTTCTGGTCTTTGACTTCCTTGAAGTCGGCATCGACGACGTTGTCATCGACCGGCTTGGACGATGCCGTTGCCTGCGCCGGCTCAGGTTCTGTGGCGCCTGCCGCCGCCTGGGCCGCTTGAGCGTCGGCATACACCTTCTCACCGAGTTTCTGGCTCGCGGTCATCAAGGCGTCGGTCTTGGCTTCGATGTCGGTCTTGTCTTCGCCCTTCAGCGCTTCTTCGGCATCTTTGAGTGCCGCTTCAATCTTTTCTTTCTCGCCGGCTTCGAGTTTGTCGCCATGTTCGGACAGGCTCTTCTTGACGCTGTGCACCATCGCGTCGGCCGAGTTGCGGGCCTGGACCAGTTCGACCTTCTTGCGGTCTTCGGCCGCGTTCAATTCGGCGTCCTTCACCATCTGCTGGATCTCCTCCTCGGTCAGGCCGGAATTGGCCTTGATGGTGATCTTGTTTTCTTTGCCGGTGCCCTTGTCCTTGGCGCCCACGTGCAAGATGCCGTTCGCATCGATGTCGAAGCTGACTTCAATCTGCGGCGTGCCGCGCGGTGCCGGCGGAATGCCTTCGAGGTTGAACTCGCCCAGGCTCTTGTTGCCCGAGGCCATCTCGCGCTCGCCCTGGAACACCTTGATCGTCACCGCCGGCTGGCTGTCTTCAGCGGTCGAGAACACTTGAGCAAACTTGGTCGGAATGGTCGTGTTCTTCTTGATCATCTTGGTCATCACGCCGCCCATGGTCTCGATGCCCAGGCTCAGCGGTGTCACGTCGAGCAGCAGCACGTCCTTGCGGTCGCCGGTGAGCACCTGGCCCTGGATCGCGGCGCCCACGGCGACGGCTTCGTCGGGGTTCACGTCCTTGCGCGGTTCCTTGCCGAAGAACTCCTTGACCTTCTCCTGAACCTTGGGCATGCGCGTCATGCCGCCGACCAGGATCACGTCGTCGATCGTGTTCACCGCCACGCCGGCATCCTTGATGGCGGTGCGGCAAGGGGCGATCGTGCGCTCGATCAGTTCTTCCACCAGAGACTCGAGCTTGGCGCGGGTGAGCTTGATGTTCAAGTGCTTCGGCCCGGAAGCGTCGGCCGTCACGTAGGGCAGGTTGATGTCGGTCTGGGCGCTGCTGGACAATTCGATCTTGGCCTTTTCGGCGGCTTCCTTGAGGCGCTGCAAGGCCAGCACGTCCTTGCTCAGATCGACGCCCTGGTCTTTCTTGAACTCGGCAATGATGAAGTCGATGATGCGTTGGTCGAAGTCTTCACCGCCCAGGAAGGTGTCGCCGTTGGTCGACAGGACTTCAAACTGCTTCTCGCCGTCCACATCGGCGATTTCGATGATCGACACGTCGAAGGTGCCGCCGCCCAGGTCATACACCGCAATCTTGCGGTCGCCCTTGTGCGTCTTGTCGAGGCCGAAGGCCAGCGCAGCGGCCGTCGGCTCGTTGATGATGCGTTTGACGTCCAGTCCGGCGATGCGGCCAGCGTCCTTGGTGGCTTGGCGCTGTGCATCGTTGAAGTAGGCCGGCACCGTGATCACGGCTTCGGTGACGGTTTCGCCGAGATAGTCTTCGGCGGTCTTTTTCATCTTGCGCAGGATTTCAGCGCTGACCTGTTGCGGCGCGATCTTGTTGCCGCGCACTTCGACCCAGGCGTCGCCGTTGTCAGCGGCAACGATCTTGTAAGGCATCAGGTCGATGTCTTTTTGAACTTCTTTTTCGATGAACTTGCGTCCGATCAGGCGCTTGACCGCATACAGGGTGTTTCGCGGATTGGTGACGGCCTGGCGCTTGGCGGACGCGCCGACAAGAATCTCGCCGTCTTCTTGGTAGGCAACGATCGACGGCGTGGTGCGCGCGCCTTCGCTGTTCTCGATCACCTTGGTGGTGTTGCCTTCCATGACGGACACGCACGAGTTGGTGGTGCCCAAGTCAATGCCGATGATTTTTGCCATTTTCTTTGCTCCTGCAAACGTAGTTCAGATGTGTTCGAGTTGTGGATAAGCGCGGTCTTTTCAAGGCCGACAGCCTGTGGGCGACGCCAAATTATCGGGGCGCCGCCACGGTGATGAGCGCGGGCCGCAGCACGCGGTCGGCAATCAGGTAGCCCTTTTGCAAAACCGCGACCACGGTGTTGGACTCTTGCTCGGCAGGCACGACGCTGATGGCTTGGTGCTGGTGCGGATCGAACTTGGTGCCGGCAGGTGGATTGATCTCGACCACCTTGTTGCGCTCCAGCGCAGAAGACAGTTGGCGCAGCGTCGCGTGAACGCCTTCCAGCAGTTGTTCTGGCGTGGCCGCCTGGATGGCAATCGCAGATTCGAGGCTGTCCTTGACGGGGAGCAGGCTGTCGGCAAAACCTTCGACCGCAAATTTGCGGGCCTTGGAAATTTCTTCTTCACTGCGCCGCCGGGTGTTCTCGGCCTCGGCTTTGGCGCGCAGGTAAGCGTCCGACATCTCGGCCAATCGGGTCTCCAGCTCGGGCACCGATGGGGTGCCCGAGGCGATGGCTGGATCGGTTGGGCTGTCAGGAGCGTTAAGGTCTTGATTTTCCATCGGATTTTGTTCGTCTTGCATGGTCATGCCACTCAACAGTCACTCCACATGGGAGCAAGCCCTTCTGATTCAAGAGGGGATTCCAAAGTTTTCGCCGAAACGTCAGCCCTTCTGCGGATGCCTCATTCCGGATCGACCGTCGCGCTCCAGCGGTTCCAGTCCACCCACTGACGCCGATCCCGCTTGGTCGGCCGGCCTTGCTCGATGGCACGAGCAGGTTCAGCCGCATAGCGGTTTTCAGTGGCCGTTTTTTCTCGCAGAGCGACGCTCGCCGCGGTTTCAACGTACAAGGTTTGTGCCACGGTGGCTGGACCGCGCATTTCACTGAGGGCCTGGACCGTGACGCTGCGCACGATGGCGCCCTGGCGCAGTTCAACTTCGTCAGATACGTGCAACTCACGTGACGACTTGGCGATCAGGCCATTGACGCGGACGCGGCCTTTGCCGACTTCATCGCTGGCCAAGCTGCGGGTCTTGTAGAAACGCGCGGCCCACAGCCATTTGTCGAGGCGAACGCGGGTTGCGGGAGGTGGCTTATTCATCACGTGAGACATCTGATCAAAGACGAGGCTCTGTGGAGCGCAGCAAACGGCGCACCTGCACCATCAAGAAACCGCCCCGCGTTCAAGCGCGCGCCGGCGCGAATCGGCCAGGGCGTGTTCGTCGGGCGTCGACTTCGTTGGCCACCCGGACAGATGCTGGATGGCGATGTCTGCCAGGGCACTCATCCAGGACGGACTGTCGTTCAGGCAGTCGATGCAGTGAAAGGTTTGCCCACCCGCGCGCAGGAAAGCTTCACGCGCTTCTTGTCCGATTTCCTGCAGCGTCTCGAGGCAATCGGCAGTGAAGCCCGGGCACATCACGTCGACGCGTTTGACACCTTGCCGCGCCAGCGTGACCAGCGTGGGCTCGGTGTAGGGTTGCAGCCACTCGGTCTTGCCAAATCGG
>DASQOS010000267.1:0-6518 GCA_035644375.1 Rhizobacter sp. | reverse complement strand
CAGCTGCGCCGCGGTGTAGCCGAGGTGGTCGCCGGCATCGGCTGCCGTGCCCGCAATCGTGCCGCCGGTGCCCAGAACCACGACGATCGAAGAAGTTTTTTGCATTTTTTTGAAAGCTGGATAAAAATACAGGTGCTGGATGAACGTTCAGTTCGCCCGCCACTTCACGCACGCAAGGACAAGCGCCATGCTCGAAACGCCCAAACTCACCGACCGCCAGCAACAGATTCTCGATCTGGTGCAAAGCGCCATCGAGCGCACCGGCGCGCCACCCACCCGGGCCGAAATCGCCAACGAGCTGGGTTTCCGCTCCGCCAACGCCGCGGAAGAACATCTGCAGGCCCTGGCGCGCAAAGGCGTCATCGAACTGGTCAGCGGCACCTCGCGCGGCATTCGCTTGAAGTCTGACACATTGCGTGCGCTCAACGAAAGCCGCGGCAAGCAATTCAGCCTGCCCTTGCCGAGCCTGGCGCAGCTCAGTCTTCCGCTGGTCGGCCGCGTCGCGGCCGGCAGCCCGATCCTGGCGCTAGAGCACATCGACCAGACCTATCTGATGGAAGCCAGCATGTTCCCGCGCCGGCCCGACTACCTGCTGAAGGTCAAGGGCATGAGCATGCGCGACGCCGGCATCATGGACGGCGATTTGCTCGCAGTGAAGAAAACCACCGAGGCCAAGAACGGCCAGATCGTCGTCGCGCGCCTGGGCGACGAAGTCACCGTCAAGCGCTTCAAGCGCACCCGCACCAGCATCGAACTGCTGCCCGAGAACCCCGATTTCCAGCCCATCGTCGTGCCGTTCGGCGATGTCGACTTCCAGATCGAAGGGCTGGCGGTCGGCTTGATCCGCAACAACATGCTGATGTGAGCCCGCTCATGCCCTCCATCAAAGCCCCCAAAGCCCGCCGCGCCGAAGAATGCGAGGTGCTGGAGCACCTGCCCAACATCGGTCCCACGCTGGCCGAAGACCTGCGGCTGATCGGCATCCGGCATCCTTCGCAGTTGCGGGGCAAGGATGCTTTCGTTCTCTACCAGAAGCTGTGCGCCATCACCAACCAGCGCCACGACCCCTGCGTGCTCGACACCTTCATGGCGATCACCGACTTCATGGGCGGTGCACAACCCGCGCCCTGGTGGAACTACACGGCGCAACGAAAAGCCTTGTTCGGGCAGGTTTAGTTTGGCGCTTTGCTGATGCTGGCGTCGTTCGGTGCGCTGAAACAGCCTCCCGCGGAGAACGGAACTCCGCGCTCAAGCAATCTCAGTGTTTCTGGCTGGAAGGGTTCAGCACGAGTTGGTGCTCGGCCGGTGCAGCCCACACCGGCACATCCCGCACCTGCGTCCACGGCCCGACAAAGTTGCGGTACAGCGGTGAAAAGAAAATCCCCGATTGGCCGGTCGACTGCATGAAGCGCGACTTCATCGGGTCCCCCAGGTCGTACAGCGCGCGCAGCGACGGGCCGTGCTCGTCCAGGTATAGCTCGCCGGTGCTCGGGTCGGGACGCAGGCCGACCCTCGACGCGTTGATGGTGTAGGTGTCGCCGCCGACCGGCGTGCGCAATTCAAACCAGCCGGCCAGCAGGGCCACGCGGCTGAAAGGCCGGTGTTCTGATCGGGCCTGGTGTGCCGTGCCCCAGCGCCAATGGGCCATGTCGGCGCCATGGCGTTTCACGAGTTCATCGAGTGCGCGTGTGAATGCAACATTGATCTGCTGATCGCAGGTCTCCACAGCCGCGGTGCTCTTGTCGTCGCACCACCAATCATCGTGGCGCTGCAGCACGCCTTCGAGCGCTTCGCGGAAGCTGCGCACGCCGAGTTGCCGCTGGTACAGCGCCGCACCGACCTCGTCGGCAAAAACGGCTTGCGTCAGCTGGCGGGTCCAGGCCCACAGGATCAGCGGGGCAGCCCGATCGGCGGCCATGCTGCCGTCGAACGAGGCCAGTTCGCGTTGCGCGGCGGCCGCCAGCGGATGCGGTGACTCGGCCCGGCGTATGAAGGGCAAGAGCCGTTGCGCCGCGAGCGACAGCTGGTCGCCCTGGATCTCGCGCAGGCTTTGCAGGCTGTGCTTGGGCTTGGCGTCCAGCAGCTGCTCGATGCGCTGCTGCCGGTACGGCGGGGTCCATTCGCTGGTCAGGAAATACGGGTAGTCGGCCGCATGAATGCGCTGGTTGGCCGTCGCTATCCAGCCGCGCGGCGGATCGATCTGACGCGGCGTGAGCGCCGGGTCCAGCATGCCGGCCCAGTCGTAGCGGGCGTCCCAGCCGGGCGCCGGCACCAGGCCTTTCAAATCGTTCTCGGGCTTGCGCAGCGGCACCCGCCCGGCGGCCACCATGCCGATGTGGCCGTCGCGATCGGCCACCACCATGTTTTGCATCGGCGCCAGGTGGCGATTCGATGCCGCCACGAACTCGTCCACCGACCGGGCGCGGTTGAAGGCGATTCCGGCGTCGATGGTGCCGTTGTCCGGGTCCAGCGCGGTCCAGCGCATGGCGAGGGCGTAGTCGGGCTTCTGGGCCGCACCGGTCAGCCCTTGCGTGGCGCCGCCACCGGCGTCCGAGATCACCGGCCCGTGCCGCGTGCAGCGCACCACCATCGGCACGTCGGCATGGCCCTTGACCTTGATGATTTCATCGAAGGTCTCGAACGCGGCCCAGCCATCGGGCGTCTGGTAGCGCGCCGTGTCGTCGGGTTTGATGTGTTCCAGGTACAGGTCCTGCACGTCGGGCCCGGTGTTGGTGAAGCCCCAGGCCACATGCTCGTTCTGTCCCAGCACGACGAGCGGCAGGCCGGGCATGGTGGCGCCGGCCACCTTGAAGCCCGGTGCGTCGATGCGTGCGAAGTACCAGAGCGCCGGCGCCGAAAGCTTGAGGTGCGGGTCGTTGGCCAGCAGCGGCTGGCCGGTGTCGGTGTGCGAGCCGTGCAGCACCCAGTTGTTGGAGCCGGCGCCCTCCACGCCCGACTCGGGCGCCGCGTTCAGTGCCGATTGACCGAGGCGGCCATCGACCTTGAGCCCGCGAAACAGCGCCGCGTAGTCGGCGGTCTGCAACGGCTGCTCCCCTGGGTACGGTGGCAGCAACTCGTTGATGCGCTGCACCGGCAGCTTCAGCGACAGGCGCATGCGCAGCAGTTCGGACGACCAGTTGGCCCCCAGGTCCCACGCCATCATGGTGGCCCAGGCCAGGGTGTCTTCCGGCGCCCAGTGCGCCACCGGCAAGCCCAGCAGCACGAACTCGGGAGGCCGGGCACGCAAACCCTGGTCGATGAACGCATTGATGCCGGCGCTGTAGGCCGTGACGGCGGCTCGGGTCTCTGCGCTGGACCGTGCCCATTGGACGGCGGCGGCACGACGCACGCCGAGCGCACGCAAGAAGCGATCGGATTCGATCGCCGCTTCGCCAAAGGCTTCGGCCAATCGGCCCGAGCCGGTGCGGCGGTGGATCTCGAGCTGCCACAAACGGTCTTGCGCATGCACGAAACCGAGGCCGAACATCGCGTCCTCAGGCGACGCCGCGTGAATGGTGGGAATGCCTTGCGCATCGCGCTCGATGCGCACTTCGGCCCGCAAGCTCTGCAGCACCACGCTGCCATCGGTTTGCGGAAGTGCACGACAACAGTAGACCCACGTGGCCAGCAGCGCCAGGATCAGCAGCATCGCGATCGCTGTCGCGGCGCGCTTGAGCCAGCTCATGCCCTGGCCTTCGTCCAGCCAAGTCGGTCAGACCCTGCACGCAGCGCCGCAGAAGTGCGCTGCGTTGGCCTGGCTTTTCTGCGGTTTGTTCTTGTCACGTGTGGCGACAATTCTTTACACCTCAGTGCCACTGCAAGTACCTCGACAGCCCCTGCAGCAGCCGGCCTTATCGGAGACACCTGATGAACACATCCACGATGGATCTCACCGACATGTACGCCACCCGTCATGGGTTCGGCCTGCCTGAAGACCGGTTGGCCCGCGTGGCTGCGCGTCGTGCGTTTGTGGAAATGAAGCTGTGCTTCATTCGTGCCGCCGCGGCGATTGAAGGCAGCCTCGGCGCGCAACTGCAGCGCAAGGTGCGTTTGTCCACGGAAGTGACGGACCTGTGGCGGCTGCGTACTGCGTTGTTCGACGCGCTGCCGCGCGACGTGGCACGCGCCAACCAGTACCGCGAAGAAATGCGTCAACAACTGGACAGCGCCTTTCCTGAACAAGGTGAAGACACGGGCTTCGCGCCGCTCCGATCAGCGTGAGCTGCTGGCCAACGCCAGCTTCAGGCCCAGGCCCACGAACACCAGCCCGGCGAGGCGCCGCAAGCGCTGCGCCAGAGCGCCGCGGGCCGCATGGCCCAGCAGCCGCCGACTCGCGCTTGCCGCCAGCCAGCCCACACCCAGGTTCACCAGCGTCCCACTCACGCTGAACCACAGCCCCAGCAGCACGAACGCCCGTGCCTGATGGGCCGCATCCGGGGCAATGAACTGCGGCAGAAACGCCAGAAAGAACAAGGCCACTTTCGGGTTCAAGGCATTGGTCAGGGCGCCGCGGCAGAACACCGAGCGGGGGTTCGGCTGTGCTGGCGCGGCCACCGCGGACGCCTTCGGGCTGCACCACAGCGCCAAGCCCATCCACACCAGGTAAGCGGCACCGGCCCACTTGAGCGCGGCGAAGCCCCAGTCCGACGCCGCGAGCAGTGCCGACAGCCCCGCGGCGGCCAACGCCACATGCACCAGGCATCCTGCGCCGACACCCCATGCCGCCATCAGGCCGGCGCGGCGCCCCGTCGCGGCGCTGGTGGTGGCGACGAACAGCATGTCGGCACCCGGCGTCAGGTTCAGCAGCAGCGCCGTGGCCGCGAACAGCGGCACGTCGTGAATACCCAGCGCGGTGAACATGGCAGCCGTGCCTTCAATGTTCAGGGCTGCGGGCCGAGGTAATCGCTCTTGCCGAGGTTGACACCGTTGTGACGCAGCAGCGCGTAGGTCGTGGTCACGTGAAAGAAGAAGTTCGGCAGCACGTAGTTCTTCAGGTAGGGCTCGCCCTTGACGATCCACGGGCCGTCACGGCGCGGCACGGTGATGTCCTTGTCTTCCGTGCCATTGATCTGCGCGGCGGACACCGATTCCATGAAGGCCACGGTCTTGGCGACGCGCGCCTTCAGGTCGGCGACCGTGGTCTCGTCGTCCTCGAATTTCGGCGCCTCCACGCCGGCCAGGCGGGCCACGCAGAACTTGGCGCCGTCCGAGGCAATTTGGATCTGGCGGGTCAGCGGCAGCATGTCCGGTGCGAGGCGTGCATTGAGCAACACGCTGATGTCGAATTTTTTCGCCGCGGCATGGGCCTCGGCTTTGTCGAGCCAGGTCACGAGGTTGCCGAACATCCGGACAAAGATCGGGACGCTGGCCGAATGCATGGTGATTGACATGGTTTCTCCGGGTTGAGCGAGTGCGGATGCTACTGCACACGGTGCACAATCAAACTCAATTCCCATGCCACTCCATGTAGACGCCTGCCTGTGAACATCATCATCCTCGACGACTATCAGGACGCCGTGCGCAAGCTCAAATGCGCCGCCCGCCTGGATCAACTCCATGCCAAGGTCTTCACCAACACCGTCAAAGGCATCGGACAGTTGTCGGTGCGGCTGCGCGACGCCGAGATCCTGGTGCTGATCCGCGAACGCACCCACTTCCCGCGCCAGCTGCTGGAGAAACTTCCCAAGCTCAAGCTCATTTCCCAGACCGGCAAGGTCGGCCCGCACATCGACGTCGACACCTGTACCCGGCTCGGCATCGCCGTGGCAGAAGGCATGGGTTCGCCGGTCGCGCCGGCCGAACTGGCCTGGGCGCTGATCATGGCGGCGATGCGGCGCCTGCCGCAGTACGTGGGCAACCTGAAGCACGGCGCCTGGCAGCAATCCGGGCTCAAGGCCGCGTCGATGCCGACCAACTTCGGCATCGGCATGGTGCTCGGGGGCAAGACGCTGGGCATCTGGGGCTACGGCAAGATCGGCCACATGGTGGCGGGCTACGGCAAGGCTTTCGGCATGCAGGTCATCGTATGGGGCAGCGAAGAATCACGGCAACGCGCCAGCGCCGACGGCCACACCGCGGCCGCCTCGCGCGAAGCCCTTTTCGAAACCAGCGACGTGCTGTCGTTGCATCTGCGCCTGGTGGAAGAAACACGGGGTCTGGTCAAGCCCGAGGACCTGGCGCGCATGAAACCCAGTTCGCTGCTGGTGAACATCTCGCGCGCCGATCTGGTCGAAGAAGGCGCGCTCGTGTCGGCGCTCAACCGGGGTCGGCCCGGCATGGCGGCCGTCGACGTGTTCGAGACCGAACCCATCTTGCAAGGGCACCCGCTGCTGCGCCTGGAGAACGCGGTGTGCACGCCGCACATCGGCTATGTGGAACAAGACAGCTACGAGTTGTACTTCAGCGCCGCATTCGACAACGTGGTGAATTTCATCAACAACAATCCCACAGGCATCGTGAATCCGAATGCGTTGAAAGTCATTCGCGGATGAACCGCCGGGTGGCTCCAGGCAAGGCTT
>DASQOS010000266.1:0-2661 GCA_035644375.1 Rhizobacter sp. | reverse complement strand
GTTTCGATGTGGCGGGCTGGAGCGAGCACTTTCGCAGCCGCCATGCCGGGCATCCGTTGAAGTCGGTGGCGATGTCGTTCGCCGACTTTCGCCAGCAAGGTGAGTTGGTGGTGACCGAGACCGGCGTCGAGGGCAGCCTGGTCTATGCCGCCTCGGCCTGGCTGCGCGATGCAATCGATGCGCGCGGCAGCGCCACCCTGCACATCGACCTGCTGCCTGCGCGCAGCCTGCAATGGGTGACCGACGAGCTGGCGCACCCGCGCGGATCGCGGTCCTTGTCCACACACCTGAAGACTCGCCTGAACTTGCATGGCGTGAAGACCGGCCTGCTGCACGAGCTGGTGTCCAAAGAAGACTTCATCGAGCCCGCCAAGCTCGCCGCCCGCGTCAAGGCCTTGCCGCTGCGGCTGGTGGCCGCACGGCCCTTGGATGAAGCCATCAGCAGTGCGGGCGGGGTGTGCTTTGAGAGCCTGGACGAAACGCTGATGTTGACCGCGCTGCCCGGTGTTTTTTGTGCGGGCGAGATGCTGGACTGGGAGGCGCCGACGGGCGGCTATCTGCTGACGGCGTGCATGGCCAGTGGGCGGGTGGCTGCGCAGGGTGTTTTGCGTCGCTTCAGCGGCGGCGAATGACCGCCTTTGCGCCGGTGTGAAACGGCCGGCCCCTGTGGCAAACTTCGCCGCTTTCCCTCTCTGGCCGTTTGCAGGCCTTTCGCTTTGAACAAGATTCTTTTGCAGATTGCCGCCGAATTGAAATGCCGGCCGGCGCAAGTGAATGCAGCGGTCGAGCTGCTGGACAGCGGCGCCACGGTGCCCTTCATTGCACGCTACCGCAAAGAGGCCACGGAAGGCCTCGACGACATCCAGTTGCGCGAACTGGAAACCCGCTTGAGTTATCTGCGCGAGCTGGAAGAGCGCCGCGCTGTGGTGCTCAAGAGCATCGATGAACAAGGCAAGTTGACGCCCGAGTTGCGCGCTGCCGTCGAAGCCGCGCCGTCCAAGCAGGAGCTGGAAGACCTCTACCTGCCCTACAAGCCGCGCCGCCGCACCAAGGGCATGATCGCCCGCGAAGCCGGCCTGGAACCGCTGGCCGACAAGCTGTTTGCCGAGCCGACGCTGAACCCTGCCGCCGAAGCGCTGGCCTTCGTCAATGCCGAGGGCGGTTTTGCCGACGCCCTGGCGGTGCTCGACGGCGTGCGCGATCTGCTCAGCGAGCGCTGGGCCGAAGACGCGACGTTGGTGCGCAAGCTGCGCGAGTGGCTGTGGGAAGACGGGTTGCTGCGCTCCAAGCTGATGGCCGGCAAGGACGAAAACAACGCCGACGTGGCGAAGTTTCGCGACTACTTCGACTACGACGAACCGATCCACCGCGTGCCTTCGCACCGCGCGCTGGCGGTGTTGCGTGGTCGCACGCAGGAGTTCCTGGATGCCAAGCTGGCGCTGGACGAAGCGCCGGTGCCAGGGCAACCGTCGATGGCCGAGGGGCGCATCGCCATCCACCTCGGCTGGAGCCACGCCAAGCGTGCTGGCGACGACCTGATCCGCAAGACCATCGCCTGGACCTGGAAGGTCAAGCTGTCGCTGAGCCTGGAGCGT
Organism: Rhizobacter sp.; assembly: GCA_035644375.1. GTDB lineage: Bacteria > Pseudomonadota > Gammaproteobacteria > Burkholderiales > Burkholderiaceae_C > Rhizobacter. The sequence continues at coordinate 1,066 of DASQOS010000266.1, read as the reverse complement.
GATCTGTTCAGCCGTCTGCGCGAAGAGGCCGAGAAGGTCGCGATCAAGGTCTTCGCCGAAAACCTGCGCGATCTGCTGTTGGCCGCGCCGGCCGGACCGCGCGTGGTGATGGGGCTGGACCCGGGCATCCGCACCGGCGTGAAGGTGGCGGTGGTGGACGCCACCGGCAAGGTGCTGGGCACCGACACCGTCTACCCGCACGAGCCGCGCAAGGACTGGGAAGGCTCGCTGCACACGCTGGGGCGTCTGTGTGCGACGCATGGCGTGAACCTGATCGCGATCGGCAACGGGACGGCGAGCCGCGAGACGGACAAGCTGGCCGGCGACCTGATCAAACGCATCCTGCAATTGGTGCCCGACACGCAGATTCAAAAAGCCGTTGTCAGCGAGGCCGGCGCATCGGTCTATTCGGCCAGCGAGTACGCGAGCAAAGAGCTGCCTGAACTTGATGTCAGCCTGCGCGGCGCGGTGAGCATTGCGCGCCGCCTGCAGGACCCGCTGGCCGAGCTGGTGAAGATCGACCCGAAGAGCATCGGCGTCGGCCAGTACCAGCACGACGTGAACCAGAGCGAGCTGGCCAAGAGCCTGGACGTGGTGATCGAGGACTGCGTGAACTCGGTCGGCGTCGACCTGAACACGGCGTCGGCGCCGCTGTTGTCACGGGTGTCGGGCCTGAGCGCGGCGGTGGCCGGCAGCATCGTGCGCTGGCGTGACGCCCATGGCGCGTTTCGCAATCGCCAGCAGCTGTTTGACGTCAGCGGCCTGGGCGCGAAGACCTTCGAACAAAGCGCGGGCTTCTTGCGCATCCGCGGCGGCGACAACCCGCTGGATCAGTCGGGGGTGCACCCGGAAACCTACCCGGTGGTCGAGAAGATCCTCAGCGCGGTCAAGAAGCCGGCAGCCGAGGTGATGGGCCGCAGCGACGTGATCCGCGCGCTGAAACCCGAAGCCTTCGCCGACGACAAGTTCGGCGCCATCACGGTCAAGGACATCCTGGCCGAGCTGGAAAAGCCAGGCCGCGATCCACGGCCGGACTTCAAGGTGGCGCGCCTCACCGACGGCGTCG
>DASQOS010000265.1:0-9697 GCA_035644375.1 Rhizobacter sp. | reverse complement strand
GCTGCGCGACGGCTTCATGGACCTGCTGCTGGGCGAATGCCGCGCCTCGGGCAGCACCCTGGTGTTTGTCAGCCACGACGAGCGGCTGGCGCTTCGTTTCGACGCCCAGGTCTCGCTGGCGGAAATCAACCGCGCCGCGGTAGACGGCCCGCGGGTTGGAGCAGCGCCATGAAGCCGATGCTGATGATCGCGTGGCGCAGCGCCTGGAATCGGCGCTCGACCCTGTCGCTGGTGGTGTTCTCGGTGGCGCTGTCGACCTTGCTGCTGCTCGGCTTCGAGCGCATTCGGACCGATGTCCGGGACAACTTCTCTCAATCGGTCAGCGGCACCGACTTGATCGTCGGCGCCCGAACCGGCTCGGTGCAGCTGATGCTCTACGCGGTGTTCCGTGTCGGCGGGGCCACCAACAACATCCGCATGGACAGCCTGCGCGACATCGCCAAGCACCGCGCCGTGGACTGGGTCGTGCCCATGTCGCTGGGCGACTCGCACCGCGGTTTCCCGGTGCTCGCCACCACGAAAGACTATTTCAGCCGCTTCTTGTACGGCGATCGGGAGGCACTGGTGCTCGCGCAGGGCCGGCCATTCGACGGCACGCTGCAGGGCTTGTACGACGCCGTCATCGGCGCCGAGGTGGCCGACGCGCTGGGCTATCGCCTCGGGCAACACCTCACGCTCAGCCACGGCAGCGGCGCCATCCCCGGTGGCGAGCACGCCGACAAGCCGTTCACGGTGGTGGGCATCCTGGCGCGCACCGGCACACCGGTCGACCGCACGCTGCACATCAGCCTGGAGGCCATGGAAGCGATTCACCTCGACTGGGTCGGCGGCGCTCCGATGCCGGGCGTCAAGATCTTGCCGCAAGACGCGCGCAAGTTCGACCTGGCACCCAAGCAGGTCACGGCGGCGCTGATCGGCTTGAAGAACCGGGTGGCTGTGTTTGCGGTGCAACGCGCCGTGGCCGACTACCCGGGCGAGGCCTTGATGGCGGTGCTTCCCGGGGTCGCCCTGGACGAACTGTGGGATGTGGTGGGCGTGGGAGAGCGCGCCTTGCTCGGCATGTCGGCGATGGTCGCCATCGTCAGTCTGGCGGGTTTGATTGCCGTGGTCCTGGCCGGTCTCAACGAACGCCGGCGCGAACTCGCGGTGCTGCGTGCCGTGGGCGCCGCTCCGCGCCACGTGCTCTTCATGCTGGCGGCCGAAGGAGGCTTCGTGACGCTGCTCGGCGTGGGCCTGGGTGTGATGGCGACGGTGGTGATGATCCTCGCCGCCGGTCCGTGGCTTCAGGTTCGTTTTGGCATTGGCCTGAAGCTGGCGCCGCCGACGCCGGAACAATGGCTGTTGCTGGCGGCGGTGGTGGCTGCCGGTTTCCTGGCCAGCCTGGTGCCCGGCTGGCGCGCCTACCGCATGTCGCTTGCCGACGGGCTCTCGCCCAAGACATGAACCGACCCGCACTCGCCCTGGGCCCGGCTGCAGTGCCGACGCTGGTGTGCAGCGTCGTGCTGCCCGCGCCACGGTGAACGCCGGCATGCAGTCAGCGATGCACCAGCTCTGCCTGTCCCTCGTCCTGCCGCTGCTGATGCTGCTGTCGCAGCAGGGTGCGGCATGGCATGAGATCGAACACCTGCGCGAAGTGCCGTCGCCCGTCGAGCGGCAACACAAGCACGCGGGCGACCCGCTCTGCAAGACCTGTCTCGCGTTTGCGCATCTCGCCGTTGCCGCCAAGCCAGAGATAGCGACACCTGAGTTGCTGCAGGTCAGCCACGCCCGCGTCGCCGCCGCTGCGGTGGCCTTCGTCGCGCCGCACGCCCCGGCCGAACGCAGCCGCGGACCACCCCACTCCCTTTGAGCGTGTTGCCCGTCAAGCCACCTCGCGCCAGCCGATGAGCGCGGGGCGGATGTGTTCGCCATGTTCCAAGGAATTCCATCATGTTCGCTCCACGCAAGCGCGTTCTCGCGCTGGCCCTTGTTCTCGCCTACCCCTTGTCTTGCATTGCAGCCGAGCCACCGCCAACGGACCCGGCCGCCAGCCCGCCTGACGCTCCAGCCCCAGCCGCGAAGGCCGAAGTCGCGTTGCCGCCGGTCGTCGTTTCCGGCACGCGCCAGCGCCTGGACGCGGCGCGCAACGGCTTGTCGCCGGACACCGGCAGCAGCGTCTACCGCCTGGACCGGCAAGACATCCAGAACCTGCCGCTGGGCGACAGCACGCCGCTGAACCAGGTGCTGTTGCAAACGCCCGGGGTCGTGCAGGATTCGTATGGCCAGTTGCACGTGCGCGGTGACCACGCCAACGTCCAGTACCGCATCAACGGCGTCATCATCCCGGAGTCGATCAGCGGCTTCGGGCAGGCGCTGGAAACGCGCTTCGCCGACCGCTTGAGCGTCCTCACCGGGGCGCTGCCGGCGCAGTATGGCTACCGCACCGCGGCCGTGGTCGACATCCAGAGCAAGGGCGAAACGATCGACAACGGCGGCAGCATCGGCTTCACGGCCGGCAACCATGGGCAGGCTGAAACGGCCGCCGAGCTGAGCGGCACGCAGGGCGCATTCAGCTACTACCTCACCGGTTCCTATGTGCGCAACGACCTGGGAATCGAAAACCCCACGCCGCAGCGCGACGCGCTGCACGACACGACGCGACAAAGCAAGGGCTTCGGTTCGCTGTCGTACGTGCTGAACTCCGACAGCCGAGTCAGCGTGCTGTTCGGCACGACCGACAACCGTTTCCAGATTCCCGATGTGCCGGGCCAATCACCGAGCTTCACGCTCGCCTCGACCGCAGCGGCCGACTCGGCCACGCTCGACGCGCGCCAGCGCGAGCGCAACCGCTTTGCCGTGCTGTCCTACCAGGGAACGGCGGGCGCCGACCTGGACTACCAGGTCTCGCTGACAAACCGCTCGACCGACGTTCACTATCAACCCGACAGCGTGGGCGATCTGCAGTTCAACGGCGTTGCCGCCGACGTGCTGCGCCGCAATGAGGCCAACAGCGTCCAGGCGGATCTGAGCTACCACGTCAACCCGGCCCACACCGTGCGAGGCGGGTTGTTCGGGCAACGCGAGACATTCACATCGGACAACAACGCTCTGGTTTTTCCGGCCGACGCCAACGGCAACCAGACCAGCGACACCCCTCTGCAGATTCTGGACAACACACGCATCGATGGCCACCTGTGGGGCGTGTACCTGCAAGACCAATGGCAAGTCAGCAAGCCCTTGAGCATCAACTACGGTCTGCGTTTCGACCAGGTGCACACCGTGGTGGACGAAAGCCAGTGGAGCCCACGCCTCGGGCTGGTCTACGACCTCAGCAACGACCTGCGTGTGCATGCCGGCTACGCCCGCTACTTCACGCCGCCGCCCACGGAGAAGATCGACACCACCTCGGTGCAGAAGTTCGCCGGAACCACGAACGCGCTGCCGTCCGACGCGAACACGGCCGTGAAGTCGGAGCGCTCACATTACTTTGACGCCGGTGTGGCGTACCAGGCCACGCCCCAGCTGACGCTGGGCCTGGACGGCTACTACCGCAAGGTCAAGCACCTGCAGGACGAGGGCCAGTTCGGCAACGCGCTGATCTTCTCGGCCTTCAACTACGAGCAAGGCCGCATCGATGGTCTGGAGTTGTCGGCGAGCTACCGCGACAAGGCTTTCTCGAGCTACGTCAACCTCGGGCTGACGCACGCGAGGGCCAAGGGCATCGAAAGCGGGCAGTTCAATTTCGATCAAGCCGAACTCGACTACATCAGTTCGAACTGGGTGCACCTCGACCATGAGCAGCAGCTCAGCGCGTCTGCCGGGGCCTCCTATCGTTTCGGTCGCGACCTGACGCTGAGCGCCGATGCCTTGTTCGGCAGCGGTTTGCGCAATGGCTTTGCCAACACCGAGCACCTTCCGAGCTACACCACGGTGAATCTGGCCGCGGCCAAGGCCTTCGACTTCGGAGCAGGCTTCGGAAAACTCAACACCCGCGTCGCGCTGGTCAATCTGTTCGACAAGGTCTATCAGCTGCGCGACGGCTCAGGCATCGGCGTCGGAGCGCCGCAGTACGGGGCCCGACGCACGCTGTTCGTTGGCGTCAGCAAGCCGTTTTGAACTGAAGGTTCCAGTTGCCGCGGCCACGGTGCCGCGCAAAGAAAAAACAGCCCAAGGGCCTGCGCCACTGAGCTGTTGATCCGTCTCTGGTTTTTTTGCTGCGGCGGGCAGGACTGGACAGCATCCCCCCCCCGGATTCGAGAGCCATCGACCGTCCTTGCCTGCTGAACCGCGGCGGCACCAATGGCGGTGCATGCCTCTCTTGGCAAGCAGCAATCGGTTCGTCACCACCGGCCTCCCCTGGCCGCTGCAGGCCTGTTCACGCGACGTGACACGAACTCGTCATCGGTGCTAAAACATCCCTCCCGAATGTTGCGAGGTCGCCGTGAAGCCGCTGGTCATCGCCCCGTCGATTCTTTCTGCGGATCTGGGCCGCCTCGCTGAAGAGGTGCGCGCAGTCGATGCCGCGGGGGCGGACTGGATTCACATCGACGTCATGGACGGCCGCTTCGTGCCGAACATCAGCTTCGGCCCGGTTGTGGTCGAGGCGGTGCGGCGGGCGACCGCCAAACCGTTGAACGTGCACCTGATGATCGTCGAGCCCGAGCGCTACATCGAAGACTTCGCTCGCGCCGGTGCCGATCACATCCTGATTCAGTCCGAACCCTCGTCGACCATTCATTTGCATCGGGTGCTGTCGCGCATTCGCGAACTCGGCAAAAAGGCCGGCGCGGTGCTGAACCCGGCGAGCCCGCTGTCGTTCATCGAGGAAGTGCTGCACCTGTGCGACATCGTGCTGGTGATGTCGGTCAACCCCGGCTTTGCCGGCCAGGCTTTCCTGCCCGAGGTGCTGCCGAAAGTCCGCGAATTGCGGCAGCGTTGCGTGGCACGCGGCCTCGATCCCTGGATCGAGATCGACGGCGGGCAAAACAGCGAGAACGCATGGCAAGCCGTCGATGCGGGCGCCGATGCGCTGGTGGCCGGTTCGGCGGTGTTCGGCTCGCCCGACTATGCCGCGGCCATCACGCGTCTGCGCGCGCACGCAAGACCACGCTGAGGAGCAAGCCTTTCCATCTGTGAACAGGCCCCGGCGTTGGCGCGTCGGAAACCTCCTACGGCATCACTGCCTCTTGACTGTTGCGGTGCGGCAGCCGCCCTCATAGACTGAGTCGGTACGTCGTTTCGACCGCGTCCCCCGACGTTCGGCACGAACGCTCCTTCATCACTTCTCATCGGCCCCACGTGACCGCGCTTTCCGATGGGAAGTAGCAGGTCATGGCGTCGCGCGAGACACCACCCTGATCGACAACAGCACCGCGGAGAAGCAGCCATGCAATTGGGAATGATCGGTCTGGGTCGCATGGGCGCCAGCATGGTGCGGCGCCTTCTGAAGAAGGGCCATGGGTGCGTGGTCTTCGACATGCAGGCCGCCGCCGTCGCGGCCTTGCAAAAAGACGGCGCCATCGGCGCGTCGTCGCTGCAGGACATGGTCGCGAAGCTGGCGCGCCCGCGCGCCATCTGGCTGATGCTGCCGGCCGCGGGGGTCGACCAGGCGCTGCAGGCGCTGGTGCCGCAGCTCGATGCCGGCGATATCGTCATCGACGGCGGCAATTCGTACTACCGCGACGACATCCGGCGCGCGCAAGAACTGGGCGCGGCAGGCCACCGCCATGTCGACGTCGGCACCAGCGGCGGCATTGCCGGCGGCGACCGCGGCTACTGCCTGATGATCGGCGGCGAGGCCGAGACTGTCGCCCACCTGTCGCCGATTTTTGCCGCGCTGGCGCCCGGTGTCGCTGCCGCGGCGCGCACCCGCGGACGCAGCGCCGAAATCGGCAGCAGCGAGCAGGGTTTCCTGCACTGCGGTCCCGCCGGTGCCGGGCACTTCGTCAAGATGGTGCACAACGGCATCGAGTACGGCGTCATGGCGGCCTATGCCGAAGGCCTCAACATCCTGCGCCACGCCAACGCCGGCAAGCAGGGCCGCTCGGTCGACGCCGAGACCACGCCGTTGCGCCACCCCGAGTTCTACCAGTTCGAAATGAACCTGCCGGAGATCGCCGAGGTCTGGCGCCGCGGCAGCGTCATCGGCTCGTGGCTGCTCGACCTGAGCGCGAGCGCCTTGCTCGCCGATCCGACACTCGCGGCCTATGGCGGCCGGGTGTCCGATTCGGGTGAAGGGCGCTGGACCATCGAGGCCGCGCTCGACGAAGGGGTGCCGATGCCGGTGCTCAGCGCCGCGCTGTTCGAGCGCTTCTCGTCGCGCGGCAATGCCGACTTCGCCGACCAGCTGCTGTCGGCGCTGCGGCATGAGTTCGGCGGCCACGTCGAAAAGCCCGCCGGGGAAGCGCAATGAGCCCGCCGGGCCGCCCCAAGGGGGAATACCGGAATGCGCAGCATGAAGGTACTCCAGTGAGCACCGCTGCCAGGGCCGGCCGCGGCCACGATGCGCCGCGCTCCGAGGCGCTGGTCGTCTTCGGCTTCACCGGCGACCTGGCGCGCAAGCAGATCTTTCCGGCGCTCTATTGGATGGTGAAAAAAGGCACGCTGAGCGTGCCGGTGATCGGCGTCGCGGCGTCGCCCCTGACGCCACAGCAGGCGCAGCAGCGGGTGCGCGAGAGCATCGAGCAAGCCGGCAAGGTCAACGACGCGCCGGCCTTCGACCGGCTGCTGTCGCTGGTCAGCTACGTCAGCGGCGACTACAAGAATCCGGCCACCTTCAGGTCGCTCAAGGCAGCGCTCGGCACGGCGCAGCGGCCGGCCTACTACCTGGCGATTCCGCCGTCGCTGTTTTGCAGCGTGATCCAGAGCCTGGGCGATGCCGGCCTGGCCCCGCAGGCGCGGGTCATCGTCGAAAAACCGTTCGGCCGCGATCTCGCGTCGGCGATCGAGCTGGGCGCCTTGGCGCAGTCGGTCTTTCCCGAGTCGTCGATCTTCCGCATCGACCATTACCTCGGCAAAGAGTCGATCATGAACATCCTGTACTTCCGCTTCGCGAACTCGTTTCTGGAGCCGATCTGGAACCGCAACCAGGTCGCCAGCGTGCAGATCACGCTGGCCGAAGAGTTCGGCATCGGCCAGCGCGGCAGCTTCTACGAGAGCGCCGGCTGCCTGCGCGACGTGGTGCAGAACCACCTGTTCCAGATCGTCGCGCTGCTCGCGATGGACCCGCCCGCGTACCCGAGCTTCACCGCGATCCAGAGCGAAAAAGCCGGCATCTTCCACGCGATGCAAGCGGTGACGCCGGCCGACATCGTGCGCGGCCAGTACCAAGGCTACCGCGACGAGAAGGAGGTCGCGCCCGACTCCGACGTCGAGACCTTCTGCGCGCTGCGCCTGCACATCGACTCCTGGCGCTGGGCCGGCGTGCCCTGGTACCTGCGGTCCGGCAAGCAGCTCGCCACCAGCGCGGCCGAAGTGCTGGTGCAGCTGCGGCCGCCGCCGCTGGCGCTGTTCGACGATGCGCACGACGGGCGCGCCAACTACGTTCGCTTCAAGCTGCAGCCGACCTCTGCCGTCGCGCTGGCGGCCCGCGTCAAGCGGCCCGGCAAGGGCTTCATCGGCGACCAGCGCGAGCTGTACCTGTGCGAAGAAGCGCTCAGCGAAGGGTCGACCTACGAACGGCTGCTCGGCGACGCGATGGCCGGCGATGGGTCGCTGTTCACCAGCCAGGAGGCCGTCGAAGCCGCGTGGAGCGTCGTCGATTCGGTGCTGACCGACCACCCCAGTGCGCTGCCCTACGCGCCGGGCAGCTGGGGCCCGGCCGCAGCCGACGCGCTGATCGCCGCCGACGGCGGCTGGCACAACCCGCGCGCCGAAGAAGAGACGCCGTGCAAATGAAGCCTGCCGTGACGTCCACCATGACACCCGACCTCGTGTTCCTGCTCGATGTCGACAACACCTTGCTCGACAACGACAAGATCACCGCCGACCTGCGCAGCCACCTCGAAGACCAGTTCGGCACCACCAGCTCGAACCGCTACTGGGCGCTCTTCGAGCAGTTGCGCGACGAGCTCGGCTATGCCGACTACCTGCTCGGCGTCCCCACCCAGGAGATCTCATGAACCCCCATCTGCAAAAGCTCCACGCCCTCGGACAAAGTCTGTGGGTCGACAACATCAGCCGCGAGATGCTCGGCAACGGCACGCTCAAGGGCTACATCGCCGATCTGTCGGTCACCGGCCTGACCTCGAACCCGACGATCTTCGAACAGGCGATCGGCGCCGGCGACTTCTACGACCAGCAGATCGCCGCGTTGTCGCGCCGAGGCCAATCCGGCGAAGCGCTTTTCTTCGAACTCGCGATCCGCGACCTGGGCCAGGCGGCCGATTTGTTGCGGCCGGTGTTCGAGGCCACGCAGGGCATCGACGGCTGGGTGTCGCTGGAGGTGTCGCCAGCGCTCGTCAACGATGCCGCCAAGACCACCGAGGTCGCGGCAAAACTGCATGCCGCCGCGGCCCGGCCCAACCTGTACATCAAGATCCCGGGCACGCCGGCCGGTGTGCAGGCGATCGAGGCGTCGATCTTTGCCGGCGTCCCGATCAACGTCACCCTGCTGTTCTCGCGCGAGCACTACCTGGCGGCGGCCGAGGCCTATCTGCGCGGCATCGAACGCCGCATCGCGGCCGGCCTGGCCCCGAAGGTCGGATCGGTGGCCTCGCTGTTCGTCAGCCGCTGGGACGTCGCGGTCAAGGACAAGGTGCCGCCGCCGCAGCACAACCGGCTCGGCATCGCGATCGCCAAGCGCAGCTACCGGGCCTACCGCGAGTTGCTGGCCTCGCCGCGCTGGCACAAGCTGGCCGCCGCCGGCGCCCATCCGCAGCGCTTGTTGTGGGCCAGCACCGGCACCAAGGACCCGGAGGCGCGCGACACGCTGTACGTCGAAGCGCTCGCCGCGCCCGACACCGTCAACACGATGCCCGACAAGACGCTGAAGGCCTTCGCCGACCATGGCCAGGTCGGTGCGCCGCTGCCGGTCGATGGCGGCGATGCCGAAGCGGTGATCGCCGAATTCAAGGCGCTCGGCATCGATGACAGCGTGCTCGCGCAACGCCTGCAGCAAGAAGGCGGCGACTCGTTCCAGAAGTCGTGGGACCGCCTGCTCGCCGGCCTCCAGCAAAAAAGCGGGCAACTGGCCGGAGCCAACGACCGATGAGCGCTGCCCCGACAAGCGCCTGGCAGGCGCTGACGGCGCACCACGCCGCGATCGGCACCGCGCACCTGCGCGAGCTGTTCGCGAGCGACCCGGGCCGCGGCGAGCGCCTGGTGCTCGAAGCCGCCGGCCTGTACCTCGATTACTCGAAGAACCGCGTCACCGACGAGACGCTGCGGCTGTTGTGCGCGCTTGCCGTGGAGCGCGGCGTGCCGGCACGCACGGCAGCCATGTTTCGCGGCGACATCATCAACACCACCGAGAAGCGCTCGGTGCTGCATGTGGCGCTGCGCCTGCCGGCCGACCGCAGGCTGACGGTCGATGGCGTCGATGTGGTGGCCGAAGTCCACGCGGTGCTGGACCGCATGGCCTCTTTTTCGGATGCCGTTCGCAGCGGGGCCTGGCGCGGCCACACCGGCAAGCGCATGCGCAACATCGTCAACATCGGCATCGGCGGTTCCGACCTCGGGCCGGTGATGGCCTGCGAAGCGCTGCGCTTTTACGGCCGGC
>DASQOS010000264.1:0-2514 GCA_035644375.1 Rhizobacter sp. | reverse complement strand
ATGGCCCCGGCGAACCAAAGGCGGTGCCCGGCGTCAGCCCTGCGGCCAAGCAAATGGGTCGTGCGGCGGCGGCGAACCTGCTGCGCCGCCTGCGCGGCGAGCCAACGCGGGCCTTTCGCTACATCGACTACGGCAACCTCGCTACCGTGGGCCGCCGCGCCGCGGTGGTCGACCTCACGCTGCCGCACCTGGGTCCGATCCGCTTCTCGGGCTTCTTGGCGTGGCTGTTCTGGCTGATCGCCCACATCTACTTCCTGATCGGCTTTCGCAACCGCCTGATCGTGCTGATCGACTGGGCCTGGGCCTATTTCACCTACGAGCGCCATGCGCGCATCGTGGCTGAACCCGCCGCCGAAGAACCGGCGCTCCTAGAATCAAGACCCGCTGGGGCCGTGCTTGGCAAGCGCACCCTGCCCGAACGCCCGCCAGGCCCCGGGGCGCGCATTTGAACGGACGCCACACACCATGGACACCCGCACCTCTCCCATCCGGCTGCGCCTAGAGCGCGTGCGCGATGCGTTGACACGCCACCAGCTCGCGGCGGTGCTGGTGCCGTCCAGCGACCCGCACCTGTCCGAATACCTGCCCGAGCGCTGGCAGGGGCGGCAGTGGCTGTCGGGCTTCACCGGATCGATGGGCACCCTGGTGGTGACGCGCAGCACGGCTGCGGTGTTTGCCGACAGCCGCTACTGGGTGCAGGCCGAAGCCGAGTTGGCCGGCACCGGCATCGAACTGGTCAAGATCCCGACCGGCAGCGCCAGCCACCCTCTGGACTGGCTGGCCAGTCACGTGCCCGCCGGGCAGACGGTCGGCGTCGACGGCAGCGTGCTCGGGCTGGCTGCGGCCCAGCTGCTGCGCAAGACCTTGACCCAGGCCGGCGTGATGTTGCGAACCGATTTCGACGTGCTGGCCGAGGTGTGGCCCGAACGCCCCGGGCTGCCGGACGCGCCGGTGTACGAACACCTGGCACCGTTTGCGACGCAATCTCGCGCAGCCAAGCTGACCCAGCTGCGCAAAGCCATGGTGCGGCACAGCGCCACGCATCACTTCATTTCCACCGTGGACGACATCGCGTGGCTGTTCAACCTGCGCGGCTCGGACGTCCACTACAACCCGGTGTTTCTGGCGCATGCGCTGATCGACCCGCAGCGTGTGACCTTGTTTGTGCAAGAAGACAAAGTGCCCGAGAGCGTGCAAGCGGCACTCGCCACCGATGGCGTGCAACTCGCGCCGTATGCACAAGCCGGCGCAGCACTGCAGGCGCTGGGGTCGGCGGCACGCTTGCTGATCGACCCGCGCCGCGTGACGCTGGGCCTGCGCGAGAACCTGACTGCACAGGCCAAGGTCATCGAGGCCATCAACCCCAGCACCTTGTTCAAGAGCCGCAAAAGTGCCGCCGAAGCGCAGCACGTGCGCCAGGCCATGGCACAAGACGGCGCCGCGATGTGCGAGTTCTACGCCTGGTTCGAGCAGGCGCTGGGCCGTGAACCCATCACCGAACTGACCGTCGACCAGAGGCTGAGCGCCGCACGCGCGCACCGGCCCCATTTCGTGGGTTTGAGCTTTCCCACGATTGCCGGTTTCAATGCCAACGGCGCCATGCCGCACTACCGCGCCACGCCCGAGTCGCATTCCGTCATCGAAGGCAATGGCCTGCTGCTGATCGACTCGGGCGGCCAGTACCTCGGCGGCACGACCGACATCACGCGCGTGTGGCCCATCGGCACACCGTCCGATGCACAGCGACGCGACTACACGCTGGTCCTCAAAGGCACGCTGGCCCTGAGCCGCACCCGTTTCCCGCGTGGCACGCTCGCGCCGATGCTCGATGCCATTGCGCGCGCTCCGCTGTGGGAACAGGCGCTCGACTATGGCCACGGCACCGGCCACGGCGTGGGCTATTTCCTCAACGTGCACGAAGGCCCGCAAAGCATTTCAAAGGTGCTGCCCGAGCCGCACATGGCGATGGAGCCCGGCATGATCACGAGCATCGAGCCCGGCCTGTACCGGCCCGGGCAATGGGGCATCCGCATCGAGAACCTGGCGCTCAACGTCGGCGCCGGGTTGCCCGACACCTTCGGCGACTTCCTCGAATTCGAGACGCTGACGCTGTGCCCGATCGACACGCGCTGCATCGAGCGCAGCCTGCTGCGCGACGACGAAATCGACTGGCTCAATCGGTACCACGCACAGGTGCGGCAGCGGCTGTCGCCGCTGGTCGGCGGTGATGCGCGGGCCTGGTTGACCACCCGCACCGAGCCGATCTGACCTTGTTGACGCGGGCCGGGCCGGGCGCCGGGCCGCTCCCAAGCCGGCCCGGATCCCCTCGGGAGATCGATCAACGTACCCGGTCCCGGTGATCGAGGGCTGTCATTTCAATGCCTTGAAACGCACGCGCTTCGGACGTGCGCCTTCTTCGCCCAGGCGCTTCTTCTTGTCGGCCTCGTACTCCTGGTAGTTGCCGTTGAAGAAGACGGCCTGCGAGTCGCCCTCGAAGGCGAGGATGTGGGTGGC
>DASQOS010000263.1:0-4144 GCA_035644375.1 Rhizobacter sp. | reverse complement strand
CAGGCCCGCGTCGAACCCCGGCAGGGCCGGCAAGGGCTGCATGCGCACCACGGCCGAATCGACGCGCGGCGGCGGATCGAACGCCTCTGGCGGCACCTCCAGCACCTGCTGGATGGCATAGCGCCATTGCAGCATCACGGTGAGTCGGCCGTAGTCCTTGTTGCCCGGGCTGGCGGCCATGCGTTGCACCACTTCTTTTTGCAGCATGAAGTGCTGGTCGACGATGTGGTCCACCGCTTCCAGAAGGTGGAACAGGATGGGCGTGGAGATGTTGTAGGGCAGGTTGCCGACCACCCGCAGTTTCTGTCCGGCCTGCCGGGCCAGCGCGGCGAAGTCGGCCTTCAGCACGTCCGATTCCACCACCGTCAGTTCGGGACGTTGTCGCAGCCGCGCCGCCAGGTCGCGGTCGAGTTCGATCACGGTCAAATGGCCGCTGCGCTCGACCAGCGGGTTGGTCATCGCCCCGAGGCCCGGGCCGATCTCGACCAGCGCCTGACCCGGCCGCGGATCGATTGCGTCGACGATGGCGCCGATCACCGCGTCGTCGGTCAGGAAATGCTGCCCGAAGCGCTTTCGCGCCGCGTGATGCCCGCCGCCCGGTGCGTACGCAGTACGGGGCAGCCGTGCAGCGCTTCGGGATTCGCTGTCCGGCATCAGCTCACTGCGGCGGTTCGCGCATTTCCACGTAGGCGCGGGCACGCAACTCGCGCAGCCAATCGGTGTAGGCGTCCTCGTATTTCTGCTCGCGCAGCGCCGCGCGGGCCTGGTCACGTTGCTGCCTGACGGTGAGCGCCACCTTGCGCCGCTCCACCACCTGGATCAAGTGCACGCCGAAGCGCGACACGACCGGGTCGGACAGGCCATTGATGGACAGCGCGTTCATGGCTTCTTCGAACTCGGGCACGAAGGTGCCGGACGAGACCCAGCCCAGATCGCCACCTTGCTGTGCGCTGCCGTCCTCGGAGTTGTCACGCGCCAACTGCTCAAAATTGCGGCTGCCGTCGATCAGTTGTTGCTTGAAGCCTTGCAAGCGGCGAACCGCGGCTTCCTGGGTCAGCTGCGCCGAGGGCCTGAGCAAGATGTGCCGGGCCCGCGTCTGCGTCACCGACAAGGCGCCGCCGGCCTGTCGTTCGAGCACCTTGAGCACATGGAAGCCGGCTCCGGTGCGCAGCAGCTGAGGCGCGACCTCGCCGGATTGCAGCGATCGCACCGCCTCGACGAAGACGTCGGGCAGCCGGTCTGCCGGGCGCAAGCCGATTTCGCCGCCCTTGGCCTTGTTGCCGTCTTCCGAGATTTCGCGTGCCACGGCGTCGAAGGCCTCGCCCTTTTGAACCCGCGCGAGCGCTGCTTCGGCCCGGGCGCGGCGTTCTGCGACGACAGCGTCGTCGGTACCCTCCGGCACCGTCACCAGGATCTGGGCGATGTTCAGCTCGGTCGCAGAACCGGCGGCAATGCGCCGCTTCTCGATCATGGCGTCGATCTCGGCATCGTCCACCTTGATGCGGCCCTGTACCTCGCGCTCGCGCACACGCTCCATCAGGATCTGATCGCGCACGTTGTTGCGGAACTGCGTGTATTCCATGCCTTCGCGGCGCAGGCGTTCGCGCAGCTGAGACATGGTGAGCTGGTTCTGGGCGGCCACGTTGACCACGGCGCGTTCCAGTTCGGCGTCATCGACTTTCTGTCCGCTGTCTCGCGCATTGGTGATTTGCACCCGCTCGTCGATCAGCACATCCAGCAACTGGCGGCGCAACTCGTCGTCCGGGGGCAACTGGGCGCTGCTGCGGCGCGCGTTCTCGCGCACCTGGGCCATTCGCGATTCCAGTTCACCCGCCGTCACCAATTCCTGGTTGACCACGGCGAGGATGTAGTCGGCCGTGCGCGAGGCCAGTGGGCGGTTCGGTGCGCCGGCCACGCTGGTCGCGCCAAGCAACAGGGACATCAGCAGAGTCGACCGGAAAAACAACTGGCGAAGTGGTGTCATGGGATGTTCAGGGAACTCGGGAGGCGTTGGGCGAAGAGGGGTCGTCGCGCAGCATCTTGTAGCCGGGGATATTGTCCTTCAAGACCTTGAGCGGATTGGTTCCGAGCCGGGACAGGCCAACAAGTTCAAGCTCGAAGCCCAATTGGGTGGTCGCTTCCTGCTGGCCGGTCGACAGGCGCTTGGCGATCACGCGGCCGATCCAGCAGCCTGCGTCGTACTCGAAGCCCACCACCGAATCGGTGACGCGGCTGTCCAGCATGCTGTAGTTGATGCGGCCGACGCTGTACCAGGAGCCGCCGCACTGTTGGGGGTTGCGCGAAGCCGCATCGCGCCGCGGGCCGTAGATCGGCCATTGCCAGGCCACTTCCACCTGCTCGCTTTCGCCGCGCTTCAAGCGGTAGGCCGCGCTGATGGTGCGAAATGGGCCGGGCGAATACTGCGCACTGGTCACAGAGCGCACCGTGCGGTTCAGGTCGGTGCTGTATTGCACGGCGGTCGCTAGCTTCCATTTGGACCCGAGATTCGAGGAGCCGAGCAGCAGCAAATCGGACGTGGTGGGTGTTTCACCCGGCAGCGCGACCTGTTGGTCATGCAGCAAGAAACGTTGTGCCAAGCCCAGACGAAAGGCTTCGGAACCGCTGGCCGAATCGAAGAATCGCGTCGTCACGCCCGCGGTGATCTGTTGAGCGTCGGAGACGCGGTCCACCCCCGAGAAGGCGTTCTCGGTGTAGAGCGAATCAAAGTTCAGGTCCTTGGTGGCCGAGTCGAAGTTGGGCAGGCCGGTCTGATCGCGGTATGGCGTTCTCACGTACAGCAACCGAGGCTCCAGCGTCTGCCGCAGCGAATGCCCCAACCAGGTCGTGTCGCGCTCCAACAGCCACGCGCTGTCGAGGCTGAACGTGGGAATCGTGCGGCTCAGGCTGCTGCGGTTGTTGTAGGGACCCTCTTGGGTCAATGGCTGGTCCAGCGAGTAGGCCGCGGCATTCAGCGACACCTTGGGCACCAGTGTCCAGCCGGGCGTGACGATGGGCCAGCTCAGCGAGCCCAGCGCATGCACGCGCGAGCCGGTCGGACGGACCCCGGGCTGGGCGGCCCCCACGACGTCGCGCAGATAGCCATCCGGGTTGGCGAATCGATTGAATTCGCTTTCCATCGCGAACTCCAAGCCCGGGCCGAAGCGCCGGGTGCCGCGCACGCCCAACTGCGGATAGCGGTCGTACGGCGCCTCGATCTGACTGGCGGGATCCACGTCTTGCAACACCTGCCAGCGCAGCACCCGTGCGTAAGCCGTCCAGTCGCCGAACACATGGCCGGCCTGCACATCGGCCGCCAGCAGGCGCGGTGCCACGCCATTGAGGCCGCGCGGAAAGTCCTTCCAGTAGTCGTCGTCGGTCACGCGCGTGAGCATCGCGCTGTAGCGGTTGTCGCCGGGCAGCGTTCCCTCATGTTCCAGGTGCAGTGCGCCGCGCGTCTCTCCGGCCAGCCGGTCGTTGGGCAGCAGGTTCAGGTCGGCCAGGCCGACATAGCGGGCGCCGAGGTAGCGGAACTCGGTGTCCAGGCCAACGCCTCGCTTGGAGATGACCGTGGGCGTCAGCGTCGCGTCGCGGTTGGGCGCGATGTTCCAGTAGTAAGGCACCGACAACTGCACACCGCTCTTGGAGTCCAGGCTGAGGCTGGGCGGCAACCAGCCCGACTTGCGCTCGTCGGTCAGCGGAAAGCTCAACGTCGGTCCGGCCAGGATCGGCACGCCATAGAAGCGCAACACCGCCCCTTTGGCAATGCCCTCGTTGTTGGCGAAATCGAGCTTGATTTCATCCGTCTTCAGCAGCCAGGCCGGGTCTTCCGAGCCATCGCGGGGACAGCTCGTGTAGGTGGCGTTGTGGGCGACGGCGACGTCTTCGCCCAGAAAGTCCATTCGCTGGGCGCTGCCGCCGGCCTTCATGCGCGAGAAGAAATAAGTCGGGCTGAGAAAGTAGCCTTCAAAGCGCTGCACCTGCAGCTCCAGCTCCGATCCGCCGTAGCGGTTGCCGTCGCGCGTCAGCAGCACGTGGCCCGTGGCGCGTGCCGTGTCGTTCGCTTGTTGGTAGCTCAGTCGGTCGGCACGCAGCGTGATCTTGCCTTGGTGCAATTCGGCTTCGCCCTCGGCCACCATGTCGACAT
>DASQOS010000262.1:0-2101 GCA_035644375.1 Rhizobacter sp. | reverse complement strand
GGCGGAAGATCCGGCCACGCAACTGCAACGCGAACGCACGCGGGTCCAGATCGATGCCGCGATCCGTGCGCTGTCGCCGCCGCTGCGCGAGGTGATCGTGCTGCGCGAACTGGAAGGAATGGACTATGCGGAGATCGCCCAAGTGGCTTCGATCCCCATCGGCACCGTGATGTCGCGCCTGTCGCGTGCCCGCGGGCGCTTGAAAACCATGCTGCTGCAGGCCGGCGTTGGAGGTTGAACGGCCATGAACGACGACGAACTGTCCGCCCTGATCCGCCACCAGGCCACGCGCCACCAGGCCAGCGACCGGCTGCGCGCCGGCGTGCGCACACAGATCGCGCTGCAGTCCGCTGCGCGCGCCCATGACGGCGGCGGCGCTGCCGCGATGCACTGGAATGGCTTCGGCTGGCGCAGCGCGCTGGCCGGCCTGGTCACCGGCGTGGCCTTGACGCTGGCACTGGTGGGGTTGACGCCGCGGGTCTGGTTGCCCCACGCCTTGCCCGACGAACTCGTGGCCGACCACGTGCGCGCATTGAAGGTCGGGCCGCTGTTCGAAGTCGCTTCGAGCGACCGCCACACGGTGAAGCCGTGGTTCCAGGGCAAGCTCGACTACGCGCCCCAGGTCATCGACCTGGAGGCCGAAGGCTTCACGCTGCTCGGCGGCCGTGTCGACCACGTGGCCGGCGCGCCCACGGCCGTGCTGGCCTATGCCAGAGGGCGCCACCTGATGAACGTGTTCGTCTGGACCGCCGAGCGCCAGCAGGCGCCGCAGCCTGCGCAGCGCAGCGGCTTCAACCTGCTGCACTGGAGCGACGGCGGGATGCAGGTCTGGGTGGTGTCCGACGTGGAAGAGAGCGAGCTGGAAAAGTTTGCTGCGGCTTGGCGCGCGCGCGTGGCCGGCCGCTGACGGCGGCGCGGCGGCGCTGCATCCGAATCGGGGTGCGCGGCGTATGCTTCAGCTCAACCACCCCCTGAAGGAGCCCCGCCATGTCCCGCTACACCGAAGTAAGCCACCGGCAGTGGATCGCAGCGCCAGCCGATGTGGTGCGCGCGCAGTTTGCCGACCTGCAGCACCACATCAGCGCCGACGTGCACCCCAAGTTGCGCTTCGAGGTCTTGGCCCAGCAGGCCTGCAGCGCCCGCTTCGTGCAGGAGGTGCGCTTGCTCGGCATGCGTCAGCGCGATGTCTTCGAGCGCCGCATCGAGCTCGACGGCACGATGATCGACCGCTCGGTCGAGGGCTTCAACCGTGGCGGCTCGCTGACCTTCCATTTCCAGCCGCAGAGCGTCGACGGCCAGGCCGGCACCTGGGTCGAGATCACGGTCCGCCTGCCGCTGCCGCCGCTGGTCGGCCGGCTGCTGCGCCCGCTGCTGGAAGCGCAGATCCGCAAGGAGCTGGCGGCAGCCTCGCTGCAAGACAAGGCCGACATCGAGCAGCGCGGCTACCCGCGCCAAGTGGGTCTGCATGCCGCGGCCGCATGACCTGGCCGAAGGCGCTGAAAGTGGCGTGACCACGCGCCGCCGGCTTGGTTCGGCGAGCCGCGCTGGCACGCGGCGCCGAAAATTCCGTGCGTACGATCCCCAATGTTCAGCCGGCCCTGGCGTCGGTCTACTCGGATTGGCGTGGGAACTCCCTGCCGAACGCTGAGCGCACGCCCTGGCGGGTGTGCGATTCGCGCCCGATGTTTGAATCCCCTGGCAGTCTGCCGCTCGCCTGTTCACATGAACCCATCCGCTCCGCTGCCAAACCACATGCGCCGCTACGACGTCGCTAGCGTCGGTTTGCTGTTGATGGCGGCCACGGTCTATTTGACCTATGCCCACCTGTGGGCGTTCGCGTGGCAGTTGAAGGCCTACACCACCTTCGTGCCCGTGCCTGCGACCATCGTCGAGTCGGTGGTGCGGTCGACCGGCAACCCCCGCAGCAGCGAGGCGGAGATGTTTCAGCCGCACATCGTCTTTCACTACCGCCTCGATGGACAAGACTATGAAAGCGAGCGCCACTACTTCGGCGGCGGCGGCTGGCGAGACCGTTCGGCCGCCGAGGCCGTGGTGGCCCGGTACCCGGTGCGAAGCCAGGTGATGGCGTACGTGGACGACG
>DASQOS010000261.1:0-4181 GCA_035644375.1 Rhizobacter sp. | reverse complement strand
AACTCACGCAGCACAGCCTGCTTGAACTTCCGTTGCCGACCGAGGTGCACAAGCGCTTTGTGGCCGCGGCCCACGTGTCGCTGATCGAACAGAAGCGAATCGAAGCCGCCGACACCATGCCGTTCGAGATCTACCGGCAGGAATACCTGGCGCCGCGGCGGCTCGGCGGCTCGACCGCTTGACCGCTTGGACGACGCTCAACCGCGCCGGCGCCGCAGCCGAGTGAAGTTCAGCGACACGATCAGCACGCCGACCGCGCCCGCGACGATCGGCCAGCGCGTACCGGCCCGCGTGATGAAAAACCCGATCACCGCGACGCCCGCCGACTGGCCGAAGTAAAACAGCGACGAGAACGAAGCCACGGCAGCACCGCGCCGCTCGGGCGCCATTTGCGTGGCGTTGGTCTGCAGCGTGTTGTGCACCAGGTAAAAGCCCAGCCCGCACACAAAGCAGGCCGGTATCGACCACCACCATGCCGGGGCGATCGCGATGGCCAGCAGCGAGCCCGACATGGCGATACCGCCCGCCGCGGTCATGCCGGCCTCGCCCAGGCGCTGCACAAACCAGCGCGAAGCGCCGGCAAACAGCAAGCCGCCCAGGCCGAACAGCATCACGATCAGGCCGGCCGACGACAGCGACAGGCCGAACACCAGGTGCAGGTGCGCCGAGATGAAGGCGAACGAGCCGTACAGACAAGCGCCTTCGAAGAACACCGTCAGGATCACGCTGCGCGCCCAGGGGCTGCTCAGCACGGCGCGGAACTCCAGGGCCATGCGCCGCAGCACCGGGCCTTCGGCGTGGATCGTCAGCTTGGCGGCCGCCGGCAGCCGCCGGTTCAGGGACCACAAAGCCACCGCGGTCAGCAAAAACATGACCGACAGGACGACGAAGGGCATGTGCCGGCCGAAGTGGTCGGCGGCGAGCCCGCCGACCAGCACGCCGGACGACAGGCCCAGGATCTGCCCGACCAGAAAGCGTGCAATGACGGGCTGCCGCGTGGCATAGGGCACCACGTCGCCGATCCAGGCGACCGAGAGCGGGATCACCGCAGCGGCCGTGGCGCCGCCGAGCAGGCGTGCGATCAACAGGGTCTGGAAGTTGGGTGCCAGCGCACACAGCGCGGCCGTGACGGCCGATGCGGAACAGGCCCAGCCGACCACGCGGTACTTGCCGTAGCGGTCGCCCAGCGGGCCGAACACCAGCTGCGACAGGCCATAGGCGACGGAAAAGACCGTCACCACGGATGAGGCCTCGCCGAGCGTGACCGAGAAATCGTGCGCCAGGCGCGGCAGCAGCGGGTCGGTGACACGCAGCGACAGGCTGCTGGCAAACGCCGCCAGCGACAGCAGGAAGAGGGCGAAGACCGGCACCGGCAGGTCTTCGGCCGGCGCGGCAGAGGCGTTCAGCGTCATTGAAAGCGAGGGCCCCTGGCCGAGTGTGGGAACGTGAAGCGACAAAGCGGCCAAGCATAGCGGCGTCGCCCGGTTGATGCAGAGCATGGTTCGAGTTCTTGCCGGACGAGGCCGCGCCGCCGTGCCGGCAACGGATGCGGCGGCGCCGCCCCGACGCCGGAATTCGCCTACGTGCACGCGGCATCGCGTCCGCTGTTCACGGCCTGCCACCGAGCGCTGAATCTCTGCTGTCTCGAGGCTTGTCCGCGCGGTGTTGGCCGAAGAGCTCATACCGGGGTGGCATGATGATCCATGGGCAGCACAAAAACCATTGTTCTGGTGGATGACGAAGTCGACTTCAGGTCGAGCCTGGCCATATTGTTCGAGGCCCATGGGTTCACCGTGCACGAGGCCGACAGCGCCATTGAGGGCTGGAAACTCCTGCACGACGTGCAGCCCGATGCGGTGGTCACCGACTTGATGATGCCGCACATGAGCGGCCTCGATCTTTGCCGCAAGGTGCGCGCCGACGCCGAACTGGAGGCGCTGCCCATCGTGATGATCAGCGCCGCGCCGGCGCCCTCGCTCGGCTATGGCGTGTGGGTCGATCGCTACCTGACCAAACCCGCGCCCTTCGAAGCCGTGCTTCAGGCGGTGCAAGAGGTCTTGTCGCCGCTTGACGACGACGCTGGGCCGCCCGGCCCGCACCTCGACCGGCCTGCTCCTGCCTGACCTGGCCCGCCGCGGGCGCGCAGTCTGTGAGATTGCGCTGACGTGACGGCACGTTGCCCGCCTATGGCGCCGTTTGAAACCGGGCGAGAGACTGAGGCACACCGACCAGGAGTGCCTTCTCATGCCCAACCCAAAAGCGCCCGATCCGAGCCGCGACCCCTTGAAGCGCGACCTGCCGCCCGACGATGTTCCGCTGAAGAGCCCCATGCCGTGGCACAGATGAAGCGCGCTCCGACACGCCGCGCGTCGGAGCCGCCGCCCGCAGCAGGCGGGAAGGCACACCGCTTGCCAAGGACGCCAATGTGCACAGCGAGCCTCTACCAGCGTTCGATCTTCTGATGCGGCGGCCATCGAGTTCGACAGCGGCCTGGCGTCGGCGCGCCGGGAGCGCGAGATGACGCCGCCGGCGGGCCACCGCTTTGGCGAACAGGACGCCTACCTGTTTCGCGAGGGCACGCACACCCGCCTGTACGACAAGCTCGGTTGCCAGTTCGGCGATGACGCTCCCGGCGCCTGGTTCTCGGTCTGGGCGCCGAATGCGGTGTCGGTGTCGGTGATCGGCGACTGGAACCACTGGTCTCCCGAGATCGACACGCTCGCGCCGCGCGCCGATGGCAGCGGCGTGTGGGAAGGCGCAGCGCCCGAGGCGCAACGCGGGCAGACCTACAAGTTCCGCATCGTGTCGAACGTCGGTGCGGCCGGGTTCGACAAAGCCGACCCGTTTGCGTTCTCGGCAGAGCCGCCGCCGGCCACGGCGTCGCGTGTCTGGTCGCTGCCGTATGCGTGGCAAGACGCGGCCTGGATGGGCAGCCGCGCGGCGCACAACGCTGCCGCTGCGCCGATCAGCATCTACGAGCTGCATGCGGGTTCGTGGCGGCGTGCCCATGGCGCCTTTCTGGACTACCGCGAGCTGGCCCATGCGGTGGCGCTTTACGCCGCCGACATGGGTTTCACGCACGTCGAACTGATGCCCTTGACCGAGCACCCGTTCTACGGCTCGTGGGGCTACCAGACCACCGGCTACTTTGCACCGACGGCGCGTTACGGCACGCCGCAGGACCTGATGTACTTCGTGGACCACCTGCACCAGCGCGGCATCGGCGTGATCCTGGACTGGGTGCCCTCGCACTTTCCGACCGACGCCCACGGCTTGCAGTACTTCGACGGCACGCATCTTTATGAGCATGCCGATCCGCGCCAGGGATTTCACCCGGAATGGAACTCGAGCATCTTCAACTACGGCCGCAACGAGGTGCGCAGCTTCCTGTTGTCCTCGGCCTTGTTCTGGCTGGACCGGTACCACGTCGACGGCCTGCGCGTGGACGCCGTGGCGTCCATGCTGTACCTCGACTACTCGCGCAAGGCCGGCGAATGGATTCCCAACCGCCACGGCGGGCGCGAGAACCTGCAGGCGATCGACTTCCTGCGCACGCTGAACCAGGCGGTGCGGCGCGATCACCCCGACGCGATGAGCATCGCCGAAGAGTCGACCGCCTGGCCCAAGGTGTCGCGGCCGGTGGCCGACGGCGGGCTGGGCTTCGGCATGAAATGGAACATGGGCTGGATGCACGACACGCTGGCCTACCTGCAACAAGACCCGATCCACCGCAAGCACCACCAGAACCAGCTCACGTTCTCGCTGCTCTACGCGTTCAACGAGAACTTCGTGTTGCCGCTGTCGCACGACGAGGTGGTCTACGGCAAGGGCTCGCTGCTCGGCAAGATGCCGGGCGACGACTGGCAGCAGTTTGCCAACCTGCGCGCGCTGTTTGGCTACATGTGGGCGCACCCGGGCAAGAAACTGCTGTTCATGGGCGGCGAGTTCGCGCAGCGCCGCGAATGGGCGCACGACGGTGAACTGGAGTGGTGGGTCACCGAGCAACCGACACACGGCGGTGTGCAACGCCTGGTGCGCGAGCTCAACCGCGTGTACCACGACGAACCTGCGCTGCACGAGGTCGATTTCTCGCCCGAGGGCTTCGAGTGGATCATGGCCGACGACGCCGCGGCCAGCGTGATCGCGTTCCTGCGCAAACCGAAAACAGCGGGCGCCCCGGT